>JAUNUR010000045.1 GCA_030538085.1 Pseudomonadota bacterium
ACACGGTGTCCGCGGGTCAACGCCGTGTCAAGGTGACGCCCCATGGATTGCGGCCTTCGCCGCAATGACGAGGGGATGTGAGGGGATTTTTCTGATGGCCCGCGCTGTCGTGATTTTTGGAAATATCAATAGGGTCCATCACCGCTTGCCAGGCCTGCTCGCGAGCGGCGAATTTCTGCCCATGGACACTGGCTGCTTTCAGCCTGCCCCAGAAGCTCTCGATCGGCGCGTTGTCCCAGCCGTTACCCTTGCGGCTCACCGATGAACGTATGCCCCACGCCTTCAATGCCTGCTGAAATTCACCGGTGCAATACTGGTTGCCCGTGTCGCTGTGGAATATCAAACCCTCTGGCGGCCGGCGGCGCCATCAGGGCAAGGTCACCGCCGGGCTGATGCCCTCGCGCTGGCGGCGCCGTCCCACCACGACACCAGCAATATGACGGCAAAGCCCGCAGGCACGCCGAAAAAGCCCGCCGACACGGGATGTATGCCCCACCACAGACCATCGTTCGGCAACTCCCACCAGGCCCGCCAGGCGGGATGGGTCGTCAGCATGTATCCCAGGGTGAGCCCGGCGCCCGCCAGCATGCCGGCAACCACGCCTCGCCGCGTGGCGCGGCGCCAGAAAAGCCCCGTCACCAGCGCCGGGAAAAACGTTGCCGCCGCCAGCGAAAACGATCCGGCCACCAGCGAAATGATCTCCGCCGGCTTGAGCGCCGCCACGGCCGAGGCCAGCATGGCCACCGCCAGCAAGGCGAACTTGGTCAGGATCACGCGGTTGTCGGACACCTGCACCCTGGAGTCGCGCACCGGTGCCGTGTCATGCACCAGGGCGTTGCTGATCGTCAGCAACAGACCATCGGCCGTGGACAGCGCGGCCGCCAGCCCGCCCGCCGCCACCAGCCCAGACACCACGTAAGGCAGACCACCCAGCTCCGGCGTCGCCAGCATGATCATGTCGGCGGCCAGGTGTATCTCGCCAAACTGCAAGATGCCGTCGCCGTTGATGTCCTGCACGGAGATCAGGCCCGGGTCCACGCGCGCCCATTGCGCGATCCAGTGCGGCAAGCTGTCGAAGCTGCTGCCCACCAGGCCCTGCATGACCTCGTACTTCACCAGCACCGCCAGCGCGGGCGTGCTGAGGTACAGCAGTGAAATGAACCCCAGCGACCAGGCCACCGAGCGGCGCGTGTCGGCCACGCTGGGCGTGGTGTAGAAGCGCGTCAACAGGTGCGGCAAGCTGGCCGTGCCCACCATCAGGCACAGCATCAGCGCCACGAAGTTCAGGCGCGATTGCTCGAATTCGACGCGCTCCCGGGGCGTTCCATCCGGATCGCCGATAAAAGCCTGGCCGTGGTGCGGCAGGCCTCCCAGGGGCTTGGCGTGCTCCCACGCCTCGTTCATGGCACGCCCCCATTGCTCCCGGGCACTGGCGGCGTCACGCGGCAGCGCGATCAGCTCCCTGCGCGCCTGCATCACCTGCGTGAAATCAGCGCCCTGGGCACGCAACAGGCGAATTCGCTCTTCCAGCGCCTCGCGCTCTCGCGCCAGCGACGCGCCCGAGTCTTGCAGCCGCTCGGCCAGTTCCGCGGCGCGCTGCAGGTGAATGGCGCGCACCTGCTGCTCGGCCCTGGAGGCGATCAGCTCGGACTCCATGCGCTCGATCTTGGGCAGTTGCGCACCGTAGGCCAGTGGGGCCAATGGCGTGCCCAACTGTTTGTACGCCAGCCAGGACACCGGGATCAGAAATGCCAGCAACAGCACCAGGTACTGGACCACCTGGGTCCAGGTGATGGCCCGCATGCCGCCCAGAAAGCTGCACAGCAGGATGCCGCCCAGGCCCAGCAAGATGCCGATCTCGAACTGCACGCCCGTCAGGCGCGAGGCGATCAGGCCGATGCCGTAGATCTGCGCCACCACGTACATGAACGAACACGCCACCGCGCCCAGCGCCGCCAGCAGGCGCGGCCAGCGCCCGCCAAAGCGCACGGCAAAAAAATCAGGCACGGTGTAAAGCTGCATGGCGCGCAGACGCGGCGCGATCAGCAAGCCCACCAGGCAGAAACCGCCCGTCCACCCCAGCACATACGCCAGCCCGCCCGGTTGCGCGCCGGTGCCGGCAAACCCCTGCAAATACAGTGCCCCGGACAGGCTGATGAACGAGGCGGCGCTCATCCAGTCCGCCGCCGTGGCCATGCCGTTGTACATGGCGGGCACGCGGCGGCCGGCGACATAGAAGTCTTCCGGGTCGGTGGTGCGGGCGTAGATGCCGATCACGGCATACACCATGACGGACAGAAACAGAAAAATCGGGCCGATCCATCCGCGCGACAGGCCAGCCCGCTCGGCCCAGGCCATCAACAGCAGAAAGGCCACGAAACCGACCAGAAACAGCGCCACCTTGCGGTGCAGCCGATGCACGTAGGCGCGCGCGGCGCCAGCCACTTCAGCGGTCCCTTGGCCCGGGCGCCGACGCGGCCCTGGCCTCCGCGCGGTTCATCCACCAGGCGTAGAAAACCACGATGCCCATGAACACCAGCACCGCCCCTTGCGCCGCCAGCCAGAAATTGAGCGGCCAGCCCGCGACCACCTGGTTCAGGTCACGCGCGAAAAACGCCACGCCGAGCGAAGTGAACGCCCACAGCAACAGCAGCGAGGCCCGCACCCATCTGGCACCGCGAATCTTGTTCTCGGCCATGTCCGGCGTTTCTTGCATCAATGCCCTTTTTGATTTCGGCTCCATCGCGTTGCCACGCTGCGCCTCCTGAGCCGTACGCATTCCAAAGGCCGGCGCCTGCTCACTCACGTGCGGCCTGGAGCATGCCTGCTCCAGGCCCCGCACTTCACTGCGCCAGCAACTGCCACGTATCAATCACGCTGTCGGGATTCAGCGAGATCGAGGCGATACCCTCATCGGCCAGCCAGCGCGCGAAGTCGGGATGGTCGCTGGGGCCCTGGCCGCAGATGCCGACATATTTGCCCTCGGCCTTGCAGGCGCCGATGGCCCGCTTGAGCATGGCCTGCACCGCCGGGTCTCGCTCGTCGAAGTCGGCGGCCAACAACTCCATGCCGCTGTCGCGGTCCAGCCCCAGCGTGAGTTGTGTCAAGTCGTTGGAGCCGATGGAGAAGCCGTCGAAAAACTTCAGGAACTCCTCGGCCAGGATGGCGTTGCTGGGCACCTCGCACATCATCACCACCTTCAGGTCGTTCTGACCACGCTTCAAGCCCTTGTCGGCCAGCAGGTGCGTCACGCGCTCGGCCTGCGCCAGCGTGCGCACGAAGGGCACCATCACCTGCACGTTGGTCAGGCCCATGTCGTCGCGCACGCGCTTGAGCGCTTCGCATTCCATGGCGAAGGCCTCGCGGAATTCGTCGCTGACGTAGCGCGCCGCGCCGCGAAAGCCCAGCATGGGGTTTTCTTCTTCCGGCTCGTAACGGCTGCCGCCGATGAGCTTGCGGTATTCGTTGCTCTTGAAGTCCGACAGGCGCACGATGACCGGCTTGGGCCAAAAGGCGGCGGCAATCGTCGCCACGCCCTCGGCCACCTTGTCGACGTAGAAGGCGCGCGGGCTGGCATGGCCGCGCGCCACGCTCTCCACCGCTTTCTTCAGGTCGGGATCGACCTGCGGGTAGTCGAGGATGGCCTTGGGATGCACGCCGATATTGTTGTTGATGATGAACTCCAGCCGCGCCAGGCCCACGCCCTCGTTGGGCAGTTGGGCAAAGTCGAAGGCGAGCTGCGGGTTGCCCACGTTCATCATGATCTTGGTGGCGATCGGCGGCATGGCGCCACGCTGCACCTCGGTCACTTCGGTTTCCAGCAGGCCGTCGTAGATGTGGCCGGTGTCGCCCTCGGCGCAACTCACGGTGACCAGCGTGCCGGGCTTCAGGCACTCGGTGGCGTCACCACAGCCCACCACGGCAGGGATGCCCAGCTCGCGCGCGATGATGGCCGCATGGCAGGTGCGGCCACCGCGGTTGGTGACGATGGCGCTGGCGCGCTTCATCACCGGCTCCCAGTTGGGGTCGGTCATGTCGGTCACCAGCACGTCGCCCGGCTGCACCTGATCCATCTGGCTGATGTCGCGCACCAGCCGCACCGGGCCGGTACCGATCTTCTGGCCAATGGCGCGGCCCTCGGCCAGCACGGTGCCGCTGCTCTTGAGCTTGTAGCGGTGTTCGGTCTTGCCCTGCTGCTGGCTCTTCACCGTCTCGGGGCGCGCCTGCAGGATATAAATCTGGCCGTCACCGCCATCCTTGCCCCACTCAATGTCCATCGGGCGGCCGTAATGCTGCTCGATCACGAGGGCGTAGCGCGCCAGTTGTTCCACGTCCTCGTCGCTCAGCGAATAGCGGTTGCGCTGCTCGGCGGGTACGTCGATGGTCTTGACCAGCTTGCCATCGGCGGCTTTCTCTTCGGGCGTGGCGAACACCATCTGGATCAGCTTGCTGCCCAGGTTGCGGCGGATCACCGACCGCTTGCCCGCCTGCAACATGGGCTTGTGCACGTAGAACTCGTCGGGGTTCACGGCGCCCTGCACCACCGTCTCGCCCAGGCCGTAGCTGCTGGTGATGAACACCACCTGGTCGAAACCGCTTTCGGTGTCGATGGTGAACATGACGCCGGCCGCGCCCAGGTCGGAGCGCACCATGCGCTGCACGCCGGCCGACAAGGCCACCACGTCGTGCGCGAAACCCTTGTGCACGCGGTAGCTGATGGCGCGGTCGTTGTAGAGGCTGGCGAACACCTCCTTCATCTTGTGCAGCACCTGCTCGATACCGACAACGTTGAGAAAGGTCTCCTGCTGGCCGGCGAACGAGGCGTCGGGCAGGTCCTCGGCGGTGGCCGACGAGCGCACGGCGAAGCTGGCCTGGTCATTGCCCGCGCTCAGGGCGATGAACGCCTCGCGGATGGCCTGCTCAAGATCGGCGGGAAACGGCTGCGCCTCGATCCAGCCACGGATCTGGGCACCGGCATCGGCCAGGGCGCGCACGTCCTCAATATCCAGCGTGGTCAGGCGCTGGCTGATGCGCAAGGCCAGCCCGTCGTGCGCCAGAAACTGGCGAAACGCGTGCGCCGTGGTGGCAAAACCGGTGGGCACGCGCACGCCCCGAGGCAGCTGGCTGATCATCTCGCCGAGGCTGGCGTTCTTGCCGCCAACCGCCTCGACGTCGGTCATCCTCAGTTTCTCGAAGGGCACGACCAGGGCGGTCGGCTCGAACAGTGCAGACATGGGAAAGCTCCTAAGTTTGAAAACCGGGGCGAACGGCGTGCGGCGGGCATGCGCGAATGACCTTTGTTGTGCTTGTTCATGGTCAGCGCGGCACGGATTCGCATAATGGGCACCGATTGTAAGGAGCGAGTCATCGTCATGCCCAACCGCACCGTGTTCTTCATCTCCGACGGCACCGGCATCACCGCCGAGACTTTTGGCAACTCCATCCTGGCGCAGTTCGACTTCGCGCCACGCCGTGTGCGCCTGCCTTTTATCGACACGCCCGACAAGGCGCACCAGGTGGTCAGGCAGGTCAACCACACCGGAGAGCTCGAGGGCAAACGGCCCATCGTGTTCACCACGCTGGTGGATCGGGAGGTGCTGGGCATCATCCAGGGCGGCTGCAAGGCCATGCTGCTGGACATGTTCGGCACCTTCGTGGCGCCGATCGAGCAGGAGATCGGCATCACCAGCCACCATCGTGTGGGCCGCTTCTCGGACGTCAGCAAGTCGCAGGCCTACCACGACCGCATCGAAGCCATCAACTACAGCCTGGCGCACGACGATGGGCAGAGCAACCGCGATCTGGCGGGATCGGACGTGATCCTGATCGGCGTCAGCCGCAGCGGCAAGACCCCCACCAGCCTGTATCTGGCCATGCAGCACGGACTGCGGGCGGCCAACTACCCGCTGATTCCCGAGGATTTCGAGCGCCGCCAGTTGCCGCCCGCCCTGGTGCCGCACAAGAAGAAGCTGTTCGGGCTGACCATAGCGCCCGAGCGCCTGTCCGAAATCCGCTCCGAGCGGCGGCTGGGCTCGCGCTACGCCAGCCTTGAAAACTGCCGCATGGAAGTGAGCGAGGCCGAGGCCATGATGCGCCGCTCGGGCATCCGCTGGCTCTCGACCACCACCAAGAGCATCGAGGAAATCGCCACCACCATCTTGCAGGAGCTGCGGCCGGAGCGGCTCAGTTATTGAGCCACCGCCAGACCGTGGGCGCTACGTCATCTATGGCAAGTAATGCTTGTCCCGCCTGCCGGCAAGACCAAAAACACTGAGTTTTTCAAAGCCCCAAGGCCGCAATGCCGGCCTTGGCCACCTGCGTATCCTCGGCCGGCTTGGCGCCGCTGACACCGATGGCGCCGATGCACTGCCCGTCCTTCATGATCGGCACCCCGCCTTCGAGCATGCCATCCAGCGGGACCGACAAAAACGCGGTGCGTCCGCCGTTGATCATGTCTTCGTAACCCTTGCTTTCCCGCCGGCCCAATGCCGCGCTGCGCGCCTTGCCTGGCGCGATGTGCGCGCTGACCGGTGCCGCGCCGTCCATGCGGTGCAAATGCAGCAGATGTCCGCCGTCATCGACCACCGCGATGGTCATCGCCCATTGCTGCTTGAGCGCCTCGGCCTCCGCCGCGGCCACCATCGCGCGCACGTCCGCGCCCTCCAGAAACGACTTGGACTTCATCGAATACTCCCCAATCCGGTGATTTGAACGACGCCAAGCATAGCCTGCCGCCACCGCGCGCGATTCACGCACCCGAGTCACGCGCCCGATCAACCGCCGCGCATCCTTTTGATCTTGAAGGGAATTTTTTGCGCGCCCGGACACTCTATAGAATGCTCCGCGACGCTGCCCCCTGAGGTGGCGCACCATTCAAACCCCTTTGGAGATCCCACCGAATGACCGACCGCATCCAAACCCTGTCCTACGGTGACGCCGCCCACGGCATCGCCACGCAGGAGCAGCGCAACAAGGTGCTGCGCAACACCTACTGGCTGCTCGCGCTGAGCTTGCTGCCCACCGTGCTGGGCGCCTGGCTGGGCGTGGCCACCGGCATCACCAGCGGCCTGACCGGCGGCCTGGGCCTGGTCGTGTTCCTGGCCGGCGCCTTTGGCTTCATGTTCGCCATCGAGAAAACCAAAAACTCCGCCGCCGGCGTGCCCGTGCTGCTGGCCTTCACCTTCTTCATGGGCCTGATGCTGTCGCGCCTGATCGCCATGGTGCTGGGCTTCAAGAACGGCTCCGACTTGGTGATGACCGCCATGGGCGGCACGGCCGGCGTGTTCTTCGTCATGGCCAGCCTGGCCAGCGTGATCAAGCGCGACATCTCCGGCATGGGCAAGTGGCTGTTCGTCGGCGCGCTGGTCATCTTCGTCGGCATCATCGTCAACGTCTTCGTCGGCTCGGCCATCGGCATGATGGTGATCAGCACGCTGATGATCGGCGTATTCAGCCTCTACATGCTGTATGACCTGAAGCGCATCATCGACGGCGGCGAAACCAACTACATCAGCGCCACGCTGGCCCTGTACCTGGACATCTTCAACGTGTTCCAGGGTCTGCTGGCCCTGCTGGGCCTGAGCAGCGGCGACTGAGAATCGCCACACCCAAGCCACCTCCCACGGCCCGTTTACCGGCCGTGGCATCGGCACACGGACAAGGGGCTTTTTCAAGCCCCTTGTTTTTTGGCCGCACGAAGAGAATTCAAGAACCGTGCATTGCCAGCCAGATGCGCGTTATAATTCGCGATTCTCGACGGTGGCTGTAGCTCAGTTGGTAGAGTCCAGGATTGTGATTCCTGTCGTCGTGGGTTCGAGTCCCATCAGCCACCCCATCGAAACCATTCATCAGCCCGCCGCAAGCCCGCTACGCACCAGCCAGCGGGCTTTTTCGTTGTGTGCCGGCCGAAATGCCTGATCAGGCTTGGTAACGGGACTGTATTCGCACATAACAAAAAAGCGCCCGCGGGCGCTTTTTCAAGAACACAGGCCGCATCAGCGCTCAACGGCTGGCGCCGCCGCCCCCATGGAAAGCGCATTCGCCATGTCCGGCTTGGGCACCAGTATCTGTGCCTTGTAGCGGGCCTTGAGCGACTCGTAATAGCTCCGCGCCTCCGCCTCGCCCCACAACTGTTCGTAGCGCATGCGGCCCTGCGACGCGAAATCGGCTCCCTGCTCGGCGCGGGGCAGCACCTTGTCGACACGCGCCACGGCATAGCCGTCGGTCCCCAGATCCACCCCGACGAAGACCGGCAGCTTGGCGGGATCGGCGCGCAGCACGGCCTCGACCAGGGCCGCGGCTTGCCCGTGCATCTCGTTACGCGACAGCGCCACGGGCTCGGGCAGCGCGGTGGCGCTGTCTGGCTGGGCCGTCCATGCCTTCAGACGGGCCTGCCCTTCTTGCTGGGCCAGTTCGGCGCCACGCTGCTGGATGAAGGCCGCGCGCACCGCTTCGCGCACCTCGGCCAGCGGCATGGCATGAGCGGCGGTGTGCGACACCACGCGGCCAGACACCAGCTGGTTGCCACCAACGTCGATCGCCTCCGTGTTGCGCTTCTTGTCGATCGCGTCGGTGCTGAACAGCGCATCGAGGAACCTCGTGCTGGCCAGCGGCCCCGTGGCGCCCGCCGCCGGTGCCCGCAGTACGTTGTCGGCGACGTGCACCTGCAGTTTCAGCTTGTCCGCCACCGGCTGAAGGCTGTCCGACTGCTCGTAGACGCCATTGCGGAATTCCTCGGCCAGCTCGCTGAAGCTCTTTTGCGCTTCCTGGGTGCGCAACTGCTCTTCCAGTTGCCCGCGCATGGTCTCGAAGGGCGGCACCGCCGCGGTCTTGATGCCCGTGAGCTGCACGAGGTGGTAGCCGAATTCGCTCTCCACCACGTCGCTGATGTCGCCTTCCTTGGCCAACGCGTAGGTGGTTTGGGAAATGACCGGGTCGATACCCTTGTCGTCGCGTTGGAAGCTGCCCTGATCGCCGCCGCTGGGGGCGCTGGTGTCGTCCTGCGACGATTTGCGCGCCACGTCGGCGAAGCTGCCCGGCTCCTTGCGCAGTTGCGCGAGCAACTCGGTCGCGGTGGCCTTGGCCTTTTCACGCTCGGCGGCCGGTGCGTCCTTGGGCGCCACGATCAGGATGTGGCTGGCACGGCGCTCCTCGGGCGCGCCGAAGGAAGCGGCGTTCTGCTCGTAGTAGGTGCGCAAGTCCTGCTCGCTCACGTTGACGGATGTCTTGACGCTGTCGAGATCGAGCACCAGATATTCGATCTTGGCGGATTCGGGCGCCTGGTAACGCGCCGCATTGGCCTTGTGGAAGGCCTCCAGATCGGCATCGGTCGGGCTCAGCTTGGCGGCAAAATCAGCCGGGGTGAAGCGCACCACGCGGGCTTCGCGCCGCTCCAGGAACGCATTCATCGCCACATCGGCCTGGGCCTGGCTGGCGAAGCCGGTATCCACCACGCCGCCCATCACCTGGCGCGATGAGAGGTCGTAGCGCACGTTGGCTTCGAAACCCTCCGGAGTCAGCCCCTGCGCGGCCAGCAACTGGCGATAGCGCTCCATGTCCAGCGTGCCGTCGGCGCGGCGCAGCGCATTGATGTTCGGGTCCTGCTGCAATTCGGCGGCCAGGCGCGCGTCGGAAGCCATCAGGTGCCCCTTGTTGGCGGCCACGGCCAGCACCCGTTCTTGCACCATGCGTTCAAGCGTGGCGTACTTGAGCGCCGGCGAATCCAGCAGGCCGCCGTCCAGCGACGGGTTGGCGGCGCGCAGGCGGTCGCTGGTCTGGCGGTGCGCGTTGTCCCATTCGGTCTGCGTGATGGCCTGGCCGTCCACGGAGGCGACCTTGGCCGCGCCTTCGTTGAACCGCGTGTAATCACCCACGCCGAACAGCACGAAAGAGGGAATGATCAGTAGAAACAGCACCCCCATGATGAGCTTGGTGTGCCGGCGGATAAATTCGAACATGCGCGAAACTCTTCGTGTGGTCGGTCGAGAAATGAAAAAGGCGAACCAGGGTTCGCCTTTGCCGTGATCGGTAGAGAGTCTGGTGGTGGGTGCTGAGGGGTTCGAACCCCCGACCTACGCCTTGTAAGGGCGCCGCTCTACCAACTGAGCTAAGCACCCCACCTGAACTGGTCTGCGACGATCAGTTCAATGCGTCTTTCAACGCCTTGCCGGGACGGAACTTGGGCACCTTGGCGGCCTTGATTTTAATCGTGGCGCCAGTGCGGGGGTTGCGACCCGAGCGAGCGGCGCGCTTGCCGACGGCAAAAGTGCCGAAGCCCACCAGCGACACGGTGCCGCCCTTGCGCAGCGTGGTTTTCACGGCGCCAATGGTGGCCTCAAGGGCGCGGGTGGCGGCGGCCTTGGAAATGTCTGCGTTCTTGGCGATGTGCTCGATCAGCTCAGTCTTGTTCACGAAGGTACCCTCTCTCAAGAAGAATCAAGAATTCGGATGGTGACGTCGGCGTTGGCTGCGGTTCGACCGCCCCTCCTGTACATCAGCATAACCTGTCGCGGCAGGGTCGGTGTAACACGGAATTACGCGCATGAGCGTTCGGTCACCTTCCTCCCGCCCCGGTCAGCGAGGGATGGATTCTAGACGTAATTGCCGCCCTCCAAGGCGGTAACAACCCTGCATGTGCGCCAGCGCAACAACCAACCGCTTTTTCCGCACGAAACTGGCGACTCGTTGAGTCTTCCGACCTGGCCGCCGAGGTGCCGCACACGCGGTCATGGGTGGCAAAGGCGGCAACGCCGTTCGTTACTTCACCCTGGCGCGGATCTCGGGCAATGCCTTTCGCAGGTAGTACACCATCGACCACACCGTCAGCACCGCCGCGACCCAGATCAGCACGTTGCCCCACCAGCGCGTGTCGACCATGCCCAGCACCGTGCCGTCGTACAGCAGGAAGGGGATGGCCACCATCTGCACCGTGGTCTTGAGTTTGCCCAGCATGTGCACGGCCACACTCTTGCTGGCGCCGATCTTGGCCATCCACTCGCGCAGGGCCGAGATGGCGATCTCGCGCCCGATGATGATGAGTGCCACGAACACGTCGGTGCGCTGCAGGTGCACCAGCACCAGCAGGCTGGCGCAGACGAGGAACTTGTCCGCCACCGGATCGAGGAAGGCGCCGAACGACGAGGTCTGGTTCAACTTGCGCGCCAGGTAGCCGTCGAGCCAGTCGGTCCAGGCGAAGACGATGAACATCACCGTGGCGATCAGGTTGGCCGTGGCCGGCGCCAGATTCAAATAGAACACGCCGACGATGAGCGGGATGGCGACGATGCGCGTCCAAGTCAGCAGCGTGGGCACGGTGAAGAACATGGCGGCGATTGTGTCACGCGATTTGCATGGCGACGGCTGCGCCGTCATCAATGCAGCGCCCGGTAAATCTCTTCCGCCAGGGCGCGCGAGATGCCATCCACCGTCATCAGGTCGTCCACGCTGGCGGCCTCCACCCCGCGCATGCCGCCAAAGCGCTGCAGCAGGCGCGCGCGCTTCTTCGGCCCGACGCCCGGAATCTCCTCAATGCGGCTGCCGCCCACGCGCACCTTGGCGCGTTGCGCGCGCATGCCGGTGATGGCAAAGCGGTGCGCCTCGTCGCGGATCTGCGCCACCAGCATCAGCGCCGCCGAGTCGTGGCCCAGGTACACCTTCTCGCGCCCGTCGGCGAACACCAGTTCTTCCAGCCCCACCTTGCGGCCCTCGCCCTTCTCCACGCCGACGATCAGCGACAGGTTCAGCCCCAGCTTTTCAAACACCTCGCGCGCCATCGCCACCTGGCCCTTGCCGCCGTCGACCAGCACCAGGTCGGGCATGCGCGCGGCGCGTGTCAGCGCCTCGGCGTCACCCTGCTCGTGCAATGCCTCGGCGATCTTGCCGTAGCGGCGCTCCAGCACTTGCCGCATGGCGGCGTAGTCGTCGCCGCCGGTGATGCCCTCGATCTTGTAGCGCCGGTATTCGCTGCTCACCATGCGGTGACCCTGGAACACGACGCAACTGGCCTGCGTGGCCTCGCCCGCGGTGTGGCTGATATCGAAGCATTCGATGCGCAGGTCGTCGAGGTTCTCCACCGGCAGATCCAGCGCCTCTGCCAACGCGCGGGTGCGCGCCTGCTGCGAGCCCTCCTCGGCCAGCAGGCGGGCCAGTTGCAGCGCGGCGTTCTGCTGCGCCATCTCCAGCCACACGCGGCGCTGGCCGCGCGGCGCGTGGGTGGCGGTGATCTTGAGTTCTTCCTTGTCGCTGAGCGCCTGCAGCAGCGACTTCGACACCGGCTCGCTGGTGATCAACTGCGCCGGCGCCGGCACGCCCAGGTAATGCTGGGCGATGAAGGCGTCGAGCACCTGCGCCTCCACCGTGGGCGGATCGCCGTCATCGCGCTCGGTCGCGATGGCGTGCGCATCCTCAACGTGCGAGGGAAAGTACGCCCGGTCGCCCAGGTGCCGCCCGCCGCGCACCATGGCCAGGTTGACGCAGGCGCGTCCGCCCTGCACTTTCACCGCCAGGATATCCACGTCGGCATCGCCCCCCACCTCCACCGCCTGCTGATGCAGCACGCGCGACAGCGCCGCGATCTGGTTGCGGATGTCGGCCGCCTGCTCGAACTCCAGCGCCTCGGCGTGCGCCATCATGCGCTGCTCCAGCCGGTGCAGCAGGTCCTGCGTCTCGCCACGCAGAAACTGCTCGGCATGCGCCACGTCGGCGGCGTAGTCTTCCTGGCTGATATAGCGCACGCACGGCGCGGTGCAGCGCTTGATCTGGTACAGCAGGCAGGGCCGCGTGCGGTTGGCGAACACCGTGTCCTCGCAGGTGCGCAGGCGGAATACCTTCTGCATCAGCTGGATGGTTTCTTTGACCGCCCACGCGCCGGGGTAGGGGCCGAAGTAGCGGTGGCGCTTGTCGGTGGCACCGCGGTAATAGGCCATGCGCGCATACGCCTCGGGGCGCGGCGGGCCGTCCGCCGAATCCTGCGCGTGGCCGGTGCCGGTGATCTTCAGGTAGGGATAGCTCTTGTCGTCCCTGAACAGGATGTTGTATTTGGGCGCGAGCTGCTTGATGAGGTTGTTTTCCAGGATCAGCGCCTCGGCCTCGGAGCGCACCACCGTGGTCTCCAGCCGCGCGATCTTGCTCACCATGTGGCCGATGCGCGTGCCGCCGTGGTCGCGCGCGAAGTAGCTCGACACGCGCTTCTTCAGGTGCCGCGCCTTGCCCACGTACAGCACGTTGCCGCTATCGTCGTAATAGCGGTACACGCCCGGCAGGCCAGGCAGCGCAGCCACCTGCGCCAGCAGCTCGGGGCTGTGGCGCGGGGGCGGCGCAATCGGCCTAGCGTCTTCAGGCTCCGTCATTCGCGGTCATCCCATACGATTTCGACATGGTGCAGAACTTTATCGGCGAATTGAAAGCCCGGCACGGGTACGACGTACCAGCGATCTACCACCAGCTTCACGCCAACGGCATGCTGGATTGGGGACGCCTGGGGCCTGACTGGCAAGCGCGCGAATTCGAGCGTCTTCGCGCCCGGCCACCGCTGCTGCTTTACGCCAGTGGGTTCGAGATCATGGGCGAGGCGGCCATCCTCGACGAACTGGACAGCTTCTACGCCGGGCCAGAACCTCGCGTGCTGGCGCGGCATCGGCTGCTGCCCTTTGGCGGTGACGGCTCGGGCGACTGTTTCTGCTTCTACTTCAACGCCCAGCAACAAGACACCGTGCCCATCGTTCACCTCTGGCACGACAGCGACGCGTGTCATTTCATTGCCGCCGATCTGCAGGACTTCTGCTTCATGCACATGCTGACCGTGCGCATCAGCGCATCCGAGCGGCAACAACGCTCCTGCCGCATGGATCAAGCCCTGCTGGGCGGTGGCCTGCATGCGTTCCTGGAAAGCCACCGCCCTTTCCTCAAACCCGAACACGCGCTGGCACTCGATTCCTTGTATCAACGACGCTTCCAACACCTTGACGACGCGGGCAACGACCTCATGCTCATGCCTGCGGCCGAGCAGGCGGAGTGGATTGAGCGGCTGGCGCCTTGCGCACGCCGCGATGAACGCTTCTGCTACGCCCCGGAGCCGGCGCCTGAGCCACGCCCCCGCCTCACCGGCCAACTGGTACTGACACTCACGCAACCGGCACCTGGCAAGGACGACAAACGCTATCCGCTGATCCAGGCCGTGAACTGGCGCCGCGCCACGAACACCCAAGGGCACGCCACCTACGTGCGCCAGGGCTATGTGTTCTTCGGCCAGCCCCAATGGGAGCAGGTGGACGAGGCGCTGCGCCACCGCCTGTTCGCCGTGCTCAAGGCATTCGCTGGCGCCCGCGTCGAGTTCATCGACGACGCCAGCACACACACCATGGCCCTGGAATGAGCCACCCTGACCCCATCGCGCCCAACGCGAAGGCCGTACTGCCAGATGCGTTGACCTGGGACCTCTTCTGCCGCGTCATCGACAACCACGGCGACCTGGGCGTGTGCTGGCGCCTGGCGCGCGAGCTGGCGGCGCGCGGGCAGCAAGTGCGCCTGTGGGTGGACGACGCCCGCGCCCTGGGCTGGATGGCACCCGGTGCCACCGAGGGCGCCGTGCCCGGCGTGCGCGTGCTGCCATGGACACGGCCCATCGCCACCGGCCTGTTAAGCCTGCCGCGAGCCGACGTGTGGGTGGAAGCCTTCGGCTGCGAGATACCTCCTGAATTCATAGCTGCCAGCGCTTGTCAGACGGGCGCCGAAAGCCAAAAAGGCTTGAAGCCGCCGGTCTGGATCAACCTCGAATACCTGAGCGCCGAATCCTATGTGGAGCGCATGCACGCCCTGCCCTCGCCCGTGCTGCACGGGCCGGCGGCGGGCTGGACTAAGTGGTTCTTCTACCCCGGCTTCACGCCCTACACCGGCGGCCTGCTGCGAGAAGCCGATCTGCCCGCGCGGCAGGCCGCATTCAACCGTGCCGAATGGCTGCGCACGCACGGCGTCGACTGGCGTGGCGAGCGGCTGGTCTCGCTGTTCTGCTACGAGCCGCCCGCGCTGGGCCAGTTGCTGCGCGCCTGGGCGCAAGGCGACGAGCCCACCCGCCTGCTGGTGGCGGCCGGCCGTGCCACCGATGCAGTGCAGCAGGCGATTCAGCATGAATTAGGCCTCCAGCGCTTATTGGATGAGCGCAAAAAGCTATCAATTTCATATCTGCCGCACTTGCCGCAAACCGCCTACGACGAGCTCCTGTGGGCGAGCGATATGAACTTCGTGCGCGGCGAGGATTCGCTGGTGCGCGCCCTGTGGGCCGGCGCGCCCTTCGTCTGGCACATCTACCCGCAGCCCGAGGACAACGCGCACCACGCCAAGCTCGACGCCTTCCTCGACTGGCTGCAGGCGCCCGCCTCGCTGCGGCAGTTCCACCACGTGTGGAACGGCGTCACCCCCGGCGCCCTGCCCGTGCCTGACCTGCCCGCCTGGCGCGCCTGCGTGCAGGCCGCGCGCGAGCGGCTGCAGGCGCAGGATGACCTGGCTACCCAACTGCTCAGCTTCGTCGCCCGGAAAGGTTAGAATTCAAGGCTTTGCGAAACACGCCCGGCGCGGGCAAAAAAGGGCACAAAACCCAGCAACACGCGCCGACACCTTCGCTCTCACGCCGCAGCGCACACGGCGGCTTCAGTCCGGTGCA
This sequence comes from Pseudomonadota bacterium, assembly GCA_030538085.1. Lineage (GTDB taxonomy): Bacteria > Pseudomonadota > Gammaproteobacteria > Burkholderiales > Burkholderiaceae_C > Ottowia. Next base: position 15,656 of record JAUNUR010000045.1, read on the forward strand.
CGAGCGGCACCCGCTCACTCTCACACTGGAACCACCATGAAAATCGCCCAGGAAATCCGCGCCGGCAACGTCATCATGCACGGCAAGGACCCGATGATCGTCCTCAAGACCGAATACGCCCGTGGCGGCCGCGGCGCCGCCACCGTGCGCATGAAGCTCAAGGCCCTGCTCAGCAACATGGGCACCGAGGTGGTGTTCAAGGCCGACGACAAGATGGATCAGATCATCCTGGACCACAAGGAGTGCACCTACTCCTACTTCGCCGACCCGATGTACGTGTTCATGGACAGCGAATACAACCAGTACGAAGTCGAGGCCGAGAACATGGGTGACGCCCTGAACTACCTCGAAGACGGCATGACCTGCGAAGTCGTGTTCTACGACGGCAAGGCCATCTCGGTCGAGCTGCCCACCACCGTGGTGCGCGAAATCACCTGGACCGAGCCAGCCGTCAAGGGCGATACCTCGGGCAAAGTGCTCAAGCCGTCGAAGATCGCCACCGGCTTCGAAGTGGCCGTGCCGCTGTTCGTCAGCCAGGGTGACAAGATCGAGATCGACACCCGCACGGGCGAATACCGCAAGCGCGTCTGAGAGACTGCCCTCAAATTCATCGCGGTAAGCGATTGCCCCGGATCGGGTGTGCTGCAAGGCGCATTTCGCAGCCAATAGCTTGTGCTATTGGCAAGGGATGCAACGCCGCAGGGCGCCAGAGACCGGGGACAAGCGCGGCGCGAGGAGTTTGGGGACAGCCTCTGAAACGCCTGTTCACGCCCAGCCCTCGATCCAGAAGCCCCGTTTCGGGGCTTTTTGCTTATGGCTGCCGTGCATATTGCCCTGGCAGCTTCAATAACAATAGCAACCCATGGACACCACCGAAAACATCAAGGATTCCACCCGCTCACCCCTGGCCGATGCCTGGGCCGAGTTGCAGGCACACGCCGACCGCGGCGAGCCATTGCAGCGCGATTCGTACCGGCTGGCATTCGCCGATCCCGAATTCCTGCTGCGGCAGGAAACACGCGGCATCCGCTTTCAGCTTGAGTTGCTGAAACCCGAGCTGACACTGACGGCAGCCGGCATCCACAGCACCGTGGTGGTTTACGGCGGCGCGCGCTTCGTCGCACCCGAGATCGCGCAAGAGCAGTTGGCCGCTGCCCAAGCCAGCGGCCAGCCTCAGGCCCTGGCGCTGGCCGAGCGCGCGGTGCGCACGGCGCGCTACTACCAGGCCGCGCGCGACTTCGCCCGCATCGTCGCCACCTACAGCCTGCGCCAGCCGCAGGAGGAAAAGCTGTTCATCTGCACCGGCGGCGGCCCCGGCGTGATGGAGGCCGCCAACCGTGGCGCGCACGACGTGGACGTGCCCTCCGTGGGCCTGAACATCGCGCTGCCGCACGAGCAGTCGGCCAACCCCTACGTCACGCCCGAACTGACCTTCAAGTTCCACTACTTCGCGCTGCGCAAGATGCATTTTCTGATGCGCGCGCGGGCGCTGGTGGCCTTTCCGGGCGGCTTCGGCACGCTGGACGAGCTGTTCGAAGTGCTGACGCTGGTGCAGACGCGCAAGGCCAGGCCCGTGCCCATCGTGCTGTTCGGCCGCGACTACTGGAGCCGCCTGCTGAACCTGGACATGCTGGTGGAAGAAGGCGCCATCTCGCCGGAAGATCTGGCGTTGTACCAGATGGTCGACACACCCGAGGAAGCGTGGGAAGTCATCCGGGCGTTCTACAAGTTATAGCCTTGCCACGGGTACTCCAGGGTTTGGAATACCCGGCGGAAAAACAAAACGGGTTACGCCATTTCTGACGTAACCCGTTGCTTTTCTTGGCGGAGTGGACGGGACTCGAACCCGCGACCCCCGGCGTGACAGGCCGGTATTCTAACCAACTGAACTACCACTCCGCGTCGGTGGCTGCGTCGCACTCTCGCGAGTCAAGTGCAGCCAAACTTGGCGACCCTACGGGGATTCGAACCCCGGTACCCACCGTGAAAGGGTGGTGTCCTAGGCCTCTAGACGATAGGGTCAAAACCTAGAATCTTTTCGACAACCTTGGTGGAGGTAAGCGGGATCGAACCGCTGACCTCTTGCATGCCATGCAAGCGCTCTCCCAGCTGAGCTATACCCCCGTTGAGTGAACTCAACTCGGTGTCGAGCCTTGCATTATATGACGAAATTCAGATGCTTTGCAAGCGCTCCAGAACTTTTTCGCGGCGATGCAACGCCAGCATGGCATCGACCGAGGGCGTCTGCGGCGTGCCCATGACCAGCACGCGCACGGGCATGGCCAGTTGCGGCATCTTCAAGCCGTGCTCGGCCAGCGTGTCCTGGATGGCGGCGGCGATGGCGGGCGTGGTCCATTCGGCAGCGGCCAGCCTGCCCCGCAGCGCCGCGATGGCGGGCTTGACGGCGTCGGTGACGTGCTTGGCGAGGTCGTCGGCGGCAGGCTGTACGTCGGCGTAGTAAGCGCGCGCCCAGTCAGCCAGCGCCACGGTGGTGTCGCAACGGTCCTTGAACAGGCCGCAAATGGCGGGCAGGCGCTCGTCGGCGGCGATGCCCTGGCCTTGCAACTGATCAGCCAACAGCGGCGCCAGCGCATCGTCGTCCATGGCCTTGAGGTGCTGGGCGTTCACCCAGCGCAGCTTGGCCTCGTCGAACTGGGCGGCGCTGCGGCCCAGGTGTTCCAGGTCGAACCATTCAAGAAACTGCGCGCGGCTGAAGATCTCGTCGTCACCGTGGCTCCAGCCCAGGCGCGCCAGGTAGTTGACCATGGCGTCGGGCAGAAAGCCCTCGTCGCGGTACTGCGTGACAGGCTTGGCACCGTAGCGCTTGCTCATCTTCTCGCCCTGCTCATTCAGCACGGTGGGCAGGTGCGCGTAGACCGGCGGCTCGTGGCCAAGGGCGCGGAAGATGTTGATCTGGCGCGGCGTGTTGTTCACGTGGTCGTCGCCACGGATCACGTGGGTGATCTTCATGTCGATGTCGTCGACCACCACGCAGAAGTTGTAGGTGGGCGTGCCGTCGGGCCTGGCGATGACGAGGTCGTCCAGCTCGTCGTTGCTGATCTCGATGCGGCCTTTCACCTTGTCGTCCCACGCCACCACGCCGCCCAAGGGGTTGCGAAAGCGCAGCACGGGCTGCACGCCTTCGGGCACGGGCGGCAAGGTCTTGCCGGGTTCGGGGCGCCAGGTGCCGTCGTAGCGCGGCTTTTGCTTGGCGGCCATCTGGCGCTCGCGCAGGGCGTCCAGCTCTTCCACGCTCATGTAGCAGGGGTAAACGTGGCCGTCGGCCTGCATCCGGGCCAGCACTTCCTTGTAGCGGTCCATGCGCTGCATCTGGTAGTACGGGCCCTCGTCGTGGTCGAGGCCAAGCCAGGCCATGCCTTCCAGAATGACGTCGACCGCCGCCTGCGTGGAGCGCTCCAGGTCGGTGTCTTCGATGCGCAGGATGAAATCGCCACCCTGCGCACGGGCAAAGGCCCATGGGTAGAGCGCCGAGCGGATGTTGCCCAGGTGGATGAAGCCGGTGGGCGATGGGGCGAAACGGGTGCGCACGCGCGGCGCTGAAACAGGTGTATCGGTCATTCGGGCCATTCAATGGTTATCGCAAGTATCCAGGCCACGCGCCAGATCGGCCTGGATGTCGGACAGGTGCTCCAGCCCCACGGCCAGGCGGATCAGGCCCTGCACCACGCCGGCGGCCTGGCGCTGCGCCTCGGTCAGGCGGCCGTGCGAGGTGCTGGCGGGGTGGCAGATGAGCGTTTTCACGTCGCCCAGGTTGGTGGCCAGGCTGCACACGCGCGCCGAGTCGAGCACGTGGAAGGCGCGGGCGCGCTGCTGCTCGGGCGACGCGCCCTTGACGCTGAACGCGATCACCGCGCCGCCCACGCCGCCCTGCTGCGCCATGGCCAGCGCGTGCTGCGGGTGCGACGGCAGGCCGGGGTAGAACACGCGGTCGACGGCGGGGTGCGCCTCCAGCCACCGCGCGATCTGCAGGGCGTTGGCGCTTTGCGCGCGCACGCGCACGGCCAGCGTTTCCAGCCCTTTGTGCACCACCCAGGCGTTGAACGGCGCCAGCACCTGGCCGGTGGTGCGGATCAGCGGCGCGAACACCTCGTCGATCAGCTTGCGCGACGCGCACAGGGCGCCGGCCATCACGCGGCCCTGGCCGTCGAGAAATTTGGTGCCGGAGTGGATGACCACATCGGCCCCCAGCGCCATGGGCCGCTGCAGGATGGGCGTGGCAAAGCAGTTGTCCACCGCCAGCAGCGCGTCGGCGCCGTGCGCCAGCTCCACCAGCGCGGCGATGTCGCACACCTCGGTCAGCGGGTTGGTGGGCGTTTCGGCGAACAGCAGGCGCGTGTTCGGCTTGAGCGCCGCGCGCCATTCGGTCACGTCGGTCTGCGAGACAAAGCTGGTCTCGACTCCGAATTTGGCGAACTCGCTGCTGAACAGCTTGAGCGTGCTGCCAAACATGGAACGCGAGCAGACCACGTGGTCGCCGCTTTTCAGCAGGCCCATGCCCATCAGCAGGATGGCGGACATGCCGCTGGAGGTGGCGATGGCGGCCTCGGCACCTTCCAGCGCGGCCAGGCGGCGCTCGAACGCGGTCACGCTGGGGTTGCTGGTGCGCGAATAGGTGTAGCCGTCTTCCTCATTGGCGAAGCGGCGCGCGGAGGTGGCGGCATCGGGCTGCACGAAGCAGCTGGTGAGGTACAGCGCCTCGGAGTTCTCACCGTAGGCGCTGGCATTGATGCCCACGCGCACGGCCAGCGTGTCGGGGTGCAGGCCATCTGGCAGGGGTTTATCGGGATTCATGGGGAAACTCTAGTTTTAATAGCTAAGACCGCCTGTAATTTGCTTGATTTCAGATTCATTCATAACTGAAATCGTTGTGTACCAGTCGAAAACCGCTCATCAATCAATAGCGACGTAGGGTAGATAAGCGCAGCGCCATCCGCCTGACCGCGCTGTGTGGGACGCCGAACGGCGGATGACGCTGCGCTTATCCGCCCTACCCATAGCAGCCTACCCATGCATCAAGCCTCGGTGGAATTGGGCAGTGCCAGCCGCGAGGTGTCCATGTCGTCATCGCCCAACGGCACGCGCTGCTGGTTCATGCGGTCGATGTCGCCTTCGGTGATGTCGCCGGTGACGTACACGCCGTCGAAGCACGAGGCGTCGAAACCCAGCACGGCGGGGTTCAACTCGCCCACGGCGCGCTTCATGGCATCGACGTCCTGGTAGATCAGCGCGTCGGCGCCGATGATCTGGCGCACCTCCTCGATGGTGCGGCCGTTGGCCACCAGTTCTTCCTTGGTCGGCATGTCGATGCCGTACACGTTGGGGTAGCGCACTGGCGGCGCGGCGCTGGCCATGTAGACCTTGCGCGCGCCGGCCTCGCGCGCCATCTGCACGATCTCCTTCGACGTGGTGCCGCGCACGATGGAATCATCGACCAGCAGCACGTTGCGACCGGCGAATTCGCTGGTGATAGCGTTGAGCTTCTGGCGCACCGACTTCTTGCGCACGCCCTGCCCCGGCATGATGAAGGTGCGGCCCACGTAGCGGTTCTTCACGAAGCCTTCGCGGTAGGGCTTGCCGATCAGGTGCGCCAGCTCGGTGGCGCTGGGGCGGCTGGATTCGGGGATCGGGATCACCACGTCGATCTCGCTGGGCGGCACCACCGACACCACGCGCTGCGCCAGCGTCTTGCCCAGGTTCAGGCGCGCCTGGTAGACCGAGATGCCGTCCAGCACCGAATCGGGCCGCGCCAGGTACACGTATTCGAAGATGCAAGGTGACAGCTGCGTGCGCGGCGCGCACTGGCGCGCGTGCACCGCGCCTTCCAGCGTGACGTAGATGGCCTCGCCCGGCGCCACATCGCGCTCGGGCGTCTGGCCCGTGCCTTCCAGCGCCACGGTTTCGCTGGCCAGCATCACCGAGCCATCGGCGCCGCGGCCCAGGCTGAGCGGGCGGATGCCGCAGGGATCGCGAAACGCCAGCATGCCGCGCCCGGCGATGTGGGCGATGACGGCGTACGAGCCGCGGATGCGCTGGTGCACGGCGGTGACGGCGGCGAACACCTCATCGGGGCCCAGCGCGGCGCCGCGCGTGGCGCCCTCCAGCTCGTGCGCCAGCACGTTCAGCAGCACCTCGGAGTCGCTCTCGGTGTTGATGTGGCGGTGGTCGGTGGTGAACAGCTCGCCCTTCAGCGCGGCGGCGTTGGTCAGGTTGCCGTTGTGCACCAGCACGATACCGAAGGGCGCGTTGACGTAAAAGGGCTGCGCCTCTTCCTCGCTGTTGGCGTCGCCCGCCGTGGGGTAGCGCACTTGGCCCAGGCCGCTGTGGCCGGGCAGCGCGCGCATGTTGCGGGTGCGGAACACGTCGCGCACCATGCCCTTGGCCTTGTGCATGAAGAACTTGCGGTCCTGCTGCGTGACGATGCCTGCCGCGTCCTGCCCGCGGTGCTGCAGCAGCAGCAGCGCGTCATAGATCAGCTGGTTGACGGGTGCGTTGCTGACAACGCCGACGATGCCGCACATGGTTTGCGATCCTGAAAGTGTGTGTGAAGGGCGAAACCCGTATTGTCACGCCGCGAGGTATTTACCGAAGCTGTCTGGCAGCAAGGGATGCAGCTGCATCAGTGCCATTTCCAGCCAGGGCGCGCTGAGCGACTGGCGCCACCAGGGTTCGTCGCGCAGCGGCGTCATCAGCACCAGCGCGGCCAGCACCAGCAGCATCAGCACGCCGCGCAGCACGCCGAACAAGGCACCGAACAGGCGATCCACCGGCCGCACGCCCATGGCCTTGGCCGCCTTGCGCGCCAGCGTGGCCAGCGCGCCGCACAGGAACACCGTGCCGATGAACACCAGCGCGAAGCCGGCGGCATGGCGCAGCGGCTCGGACGATTCGCCCATGGGCAGCCATGCGCCCACCACGGGCGCGGCCCAGCGCGCGACCAGAAAAGCGATCACCCAGCCGGCCAGCGCCATCACTTCATACAGCAGGCCGCGCCACAGGCCCAGCAGCAACGACGCCACCACCACGAACAGCGCCAGCCAGTCGATTGCGGACAGCACGTTTACAGCGACAGCACGGCGCCCGCCAGACCGGCCTTCTTCAGCGTGGCGGCGGCCTTGTCGGCCTCTTCACGGCTGCCGAAGGGGCCGACCCGCACGCGGGTGCGCGGGCCGTCCTTGGTGTTGACCACCTGGGTGTAGGTGCGCAGGCCGGCGCGCTCGACCTTCTGGCGCGCCTCGCGCACCGCCGCGTCGTCGGCGAAGGCGCCCACCTGCACGATGAAGCGGCCACCCTGGGGAGCGGCGGTGGTGGCGGCGGGCTGCGCGGCGGCGGGGCTGCGGCCTTCCAGCAGGGCGCGGGCACGGGCGGCTTCTTCGCGCTGGGCGCGTTGCTCGGCCTCGCGCTTGGCACGCGCTTGCTGCTCGCGCCTGGCCTGCTCCTCGTCGCGGCGGGCCTGGGCGGCCCGGGCGCGTTCTTCCTCGCGCTGGGCCCTGGCCTCTTCCTCGCGCCGGGCGCGGGCGGCGGCCTGTTCGGCCTGCGTGGCCTGGGCGCGGGCTTCGTCGGCGCCGGGCGCTGGTGGCTCGGGCCGTGTGTCACGCGCGGGCGGCGGCGTGGGTACGGCCACGGGTGGGCGGGCGGCGGGCGCGGCGGCGCCGGAGGTCACCACCTCCTCGCGCTCGCCCAGGCTGGCATCGGCCGACACCAGCTCGGGAATCCTGAGCGGCGCCACCTGGTCCCTGTCGGGAATGACGATGGGCGCGTTGACGGCCACCGGGCGCGGCTGGGTGTCGAACAGCAGCGGAAAGCCGATGATGGCCAGCAACACCAGCACGGCGGCACCCAGCAGGCGATTGCGCGCGCGGCGGCGCATGCTTTCGATGCTGTCGGGGGCGGGTGCGGGGGCCGGCGCGGCGGACGCCTTGCCACGAGCCCGGCCACGCTCAGCGGGCTCGGGTTCGGGCTGGCCGTGCTGGCGGAACTTGAAAAATGCCATGAAATCCTGGGTCAGCCGGCGGCCGGGGTGCCGGGTTGACCAGCCTGCAGACGGGGCACGCCCTGCTCCAGCACGCCGCCGACGGTGTAGAACGATCCGAAGACGACGATTCTATCCGTGGCCCGCGCACGCGACTCGGCGGCGTGCAGGGCTTCCATGGGGTGGCTGAACACGGCCGAACCCGCGTCCTTGCGCTGCGTCAGCGCCTGCCAGGCGGCCTGCAGCGCGGCGCCGCTGGCCGCGCGCGGCGTGGGCAGGTCGGTGAAGTACCAGCGGTCGACGAGTGGGTCCATGCGCGTCAGCATGGGGGCCAGGTCCTTGTCGGCCATGGCGCCGAACACGGCGTGCGTGGTGGGGTAAAAGCCCATGGCGTCCAGGTTCAGCGCCAGCGCCGCCGCCGAATGGGGGTTGTGCGCCACGTCCAGCACCAGCGCGGGCTGGCCCGGCACCACCTGGAAGCGCCCCGGCAGCTCCACCAGCGCCAGCCCGTTGCGCACGGCCTGCGCCGTCACCGGCAGGCGGGGGCGCATGGCCTCCAGCGCGGCCAGCACGCCCGCGGCGTTGATGAGCTGGTTGGCCCCGCGCAGCGCCGGGTAGGCCAGCCCCGCATAGCGCCGCCCGCGGCCGGCCCAGGCCCATTGCTGCTGGTCGCCGCTGTAGTTGAAGTCGCGCCCCAGCAGCCATGGGTCGGCGCCGATCTCGGTGGCGCGATCCAGCACGCTTTGCGGCGGCACCGGGTCGCTGATGATGGCCGGGCGGCCAGTGCGCAAAATGCCGGCCTTTTCGGCCCCGATCTGCTCGCGCGCGTGACCCAGCAGCTCGGTGTGATCGACGTCGATGCTGGTGATGATGGCGCAGTCGGTGTCGATGATGTTCACCGCGTCCAGCCGGCCACCCAGGCCGACTTCGAGCACCACCGCGTCCAACCCCGCGCGCGACAGCACGTGCAGGATGGCCAGCGTGGTGAATTCGAAATAGGTCAGCGCAACGTCGCCGCGCGCCGCCTCCACCACCTCGAAGCTGGCGATCAGCGTGGCCGCGTCGGCTGCTTCGCCGCGAATGCGGCAGCGCTCCTCGAAGCGCACCAGGTGCGGCGAGGTGTAGACGCCGGTGCGAAAGCCCGCCTCCAGCAGCACCGCCTCCAGCATGGCGCAGGTCGAGCCCTTGCCGTTGGTGCCGGCCACGGTGAACACCGGGCAGTCGAAGGCCACGCCCATGCGCTGCCACACGCTGCGCACGCGCTCCAGGCCTAGTTCGATGGTTTGGGGGTGCAAGCGCTCGCAGTGGGCGAGCCAGTCGTCAAGCGTATCAAGCGTATTCATGGTTGGAGCGAATTGTCACCGAGCCGCGCCGGCGCGTGGCATGATGCCGCGCCATGGCGAACATCACCCTGTACGGCATTCCCAACTGCGACACCGTGAAGAAGGCCCGCGCCTGGCTGGCCGAGCGCGGCGTCGACGTGCATTTCCACGACTTCAAGAAGCAGGGCGTGCCCGCCGACCACCTGGCGCGCTGGATCGACGCCGTGGGCTGGGAAAAGGTGCTGAACCGCCAGGGCACGACCTGGCGCAAGCTCGACCCCGCCACGCAGGCCGCCGTGCGGGACGCCGCCAGCGCCGCCGCCCTGCTGGCGCGCGAGGCCAGCGCCATCAAGCGCCCCGTGGCCGAGTGGCCTGATGGCGCCGTCACCGTGGGCTTTGCGCCCGACGACTGGGCGCGCCGCCTGGGCTGATCGCGCGGCGCCGACATGCTGGCCTGGCTGCAGCATTTCATCGTCGCGGGGCATCCGCTGACCTTCTGGCTGGGCTGGGCATGGACAGTTTCCAGCATCGTCCTCACCACCTGGATCATCTTGCAGCGCAAGTCGCCGGTGTCCACGCTGGCGTGGATCATGGGGCTGAACCTGTTGCCGGTGGTTGGCCTGCTGGTGTACGCCTACTTTGGCCCGCGGCGCATCAAGCGCCAGCGCCTCAAGCGCTGGCACAAGAAAGCCGCGCTGATGTCGAAGGAAGACCTGAGCGCGCTGCGCGCCGAACACGCCCAGGCGCCGCTGTGGGCGCGGCAGCACGCGCAGTTGATCGACACCGCCTGTGGCCTGCCGATGTCGAGCGCGCAAAGCGTCGACATCCTGCCCAGCGGCGGCACCACGCTGGATGCGCTGCTGCGCGAGATCGACGCCGCGCGCGGCCACATCCACCTGGAGTACTACATCTTCGAGCCCGACCACACCGGCACCCGCCTGCTGCGCGCGCTGGCCGCCAAGGCGCGCCAGGGCCTGCAAGTGCGTCTGCTGGTCGACGCCATCGGCTCGCCCCGGCTGCTGTCGCGCCGGCACCGCGCGCTGCTGAATGAGTACCGCGACGCCGGCGGCGCATTCGCCGTGTTCCACCCCGCCCGGCTCGACCGCCTGCGCCCGCTGGTCAACCTGCGCACGCACCGCAAGATCGTGGTGATCGACGGCCATACCGGTTTTATTGGCGGCATCAACGTCACCGACGACGGCAACGAACAGGTGCGCCCCGACCAGGCCTACCGCGACACCCACCTGCTGATCCGCGGTGGCGCGGTGCGCTGGCTGCAGTACGTGTTCCTCAAGGACTGGCATTACGCCGAAGGCACGCCACCCGCTCCCGACGAAGACCTGCTGCCCGACCAGGCGCCCGGCCTGGTGCCGGTGCAGATCGTCGCCTCCGGCCCCGACTCCGACACCGAGGCCATTCACCGCGCCATGATCGACGCGCTGAACCTGGCGCGCGAGCGCGTGTGGCTGGCCACGCCCTACTTCGTGCCCACCGAATCGGCGCTGACGGCGCTCACCAACGCGGCACTGCGCGGCGTGCAGGTGAAGCTGATCGTGCCGGAGATGAGCGATTCACGCATCGTCACCGCGGCGGCGCGTTCGTACTTCAAGGAACTGCAAGACGCTGGCGTTCTGGTGTTCGAATACCAAGGCCGCATGTTCCACGCCAAGACGCTGCTGGTGGACGGGCTGTACGGCATGGTGGGCAGCGCCAATTTCGACAACCGGAGCTTTCGCCTCAACTTCGAGGTGGCCGCCGTCGTCTTTGAAAGCGGCTTCAACCAGCGTCTGGCCGACATGTTCGACCACGATCTGTCGCAGTGCAAGCTGGTGCCCATGGGACGCTGCGCGCCACCCTGGCAGCAACTGTTCGAGGCGGTGGCGCGGTTGGCGTCGCCGTTGCTGTGAACCGGTGAATGGGGCGTCGTGAACAACCTTCTCCGCAGCAAGCGGCGTGGAATACGACCCCGCAGCGATTCAACCTATTGATGTTTTCAAAAATCACGACAGCGCGGGACATCAGAACCCCCTCACATTCCCTCGTCATTGCGGCGAAGGCCGCAATCCATGGGGCGTCACCTTGATACGGCATT
>JAUNUR010000046.1 GCA_030538085.1 Pseudomonadota bacterium
CAAATGACAAATGACAAATGACTTCGCTGCGCTTCAATGACAAATGGCGCATTCGTCATTTGTCATGCGGCGTCAGCCGCGGTTATTTGTCATCGTCTTGAACGCAAAACGGCCATAACGCCATTTCTATTTCAAGACAACAACGGCCGTTATCTCGGCGCAGGGCGGGATTTAAGTTTGCGCATGGATGCCGCCTGGATTCCGGCTTTCGCCGGAATGACGGGTGACGAGTTGATGCTTTGATTTGGAATAGTCTGCCCAACGCCCAACGCCCAACGCCCAACGCGGGGGCGTTCAACGCTCAACCGCTTCCGGCCAGTCACGCTGCGGCCCGCGCAACTGCTCGAAAGCGCGCGCCATCTGCAGCACGCCCAGGTCGTCGAAGCGCTGGCCAGCGATCTGCAGGCCGATGGGCAGCGCCGCGCCGGGCGTGCTGGGCGAATCCATGTAGCCGCAGTTGACCGAGATGGCGGGCTGCTCGCCCATGTTGAAGGGCACGGTGAAGCCGATGTGTTCCAGCCCGCGCAGCGGGTCGTTGGTGGGGCTGGGCCAGTCGAACGGCGCCGGGGCGTTGGGTGAAACGGGCGAGAGCACGTAGTCGAACGGTTGCATCGCCAGGTGGGTGGCCATGCGCGTGGCGTGCGTGGCGCCGTAGGCACGGAACACGTCGGCACCCGACAGGCCGCGTGCCGATTCGGCCCAGGCGCTGATGGCGGGCAGCACGCTGTCGCGCGCGGCGGGCGCCAGTGCGTCCAGGTCGAGCAGCAAGCGCATGCGCCAGAAGTGGTCGATCCCGGACAGCAGTTCCCGCGTCATGAACGGCTGCATGGGCGTGACGATGGCGCCCTGCGCCTCGAACAGGTGCGCCGCGTGCTCAACGGCGACGCGGATGGCGGGCTCCACGGGCAGGCCGCAGCCTGCATCCAGCAGCAGGCCGACGCGCACGCCACGCAGCGGTTTGTCGGCGCGCCAGGCCAGCGACCAGTCGATGGCCTGCGGTGGCAGCGCCATGCTGTCGCGTGGGTCGGGGCGGCTCAGCACCTGCATCAGCAGCGCGGCGTCGGCCACGTTGCGTGTCATGGGGCCGGCGGCGCGGCCCAGGCTGGGCTGGTCGATCGGCACGCGGCCCAGGCTGGGCTTCAGGCCCACGGTGCCGCACCACGCGGCGGACAGGCGGATGGAGCCGCCGATGTCGGTGCCGATGTGCAGCGGCCCATAGCCCGCCGCTGCCGCCGTCCCCGCGCCGCCGCCACCGGGCGTGCGCGACACGTCCCATGGGTTGCGCGATGTGGCGTGAAAGGAGGACAGGCCCGACGACAGCATGCCGAGGTCGGGCATGGTGGTCTTGGCGACGAGCACGGCACCGGCTTCGCGCACGCGCGCGGCGGCGGGCGCATCGGCGGCGGCGGGTGCCAGCGTCATGGCCTGGGTGCCCAGCGGCACCGGATCACCAATGGTGGCGATGTTCTCCTTGATCGTGATCGGCACGCCATCCAGCGCGCCGCAGGGCTCGCCCCTGGCCCAGCGCGCTTCGGCGGCGCGCGCCTGTGCCAGCGCGGCGTCGGGCCGTGGCAGCCAGGTGGCGGCGATGTGCGGTTCCCAGTGTTCGATCCGTGCCAGCACGGCCCGCGCCACGTCCACGGGCGAGAAGGCGCGGGCCTTGTAGCCAGCCAGCAGTTCGTGCGCGCTCAGCGCGCCCAACGCAGTGGTCGTCATGTCGTCTCCAAACAAAAAGAGCTGTCCGCGCCCATGTTACCTGCGCGGACAGCTCTTGTTTTGGTAGTGAAAACTCAGCTCCAGCCGAGCGCCGACAAATCGTTGACGAAGATCGGCATGTCTTGCCACAACCCGTTCAGGCCGCGCTTGGCCACCGTCACCCATTGCGGCTGGTACAGCCAGGCCAGCGCGGCGTCGTCGGCCAGCATCTTTTGCGCCTCGCCCAGCAACTGGTTGCGCTCGGCGACGTTGGCGGTGGTCTTGATCTTGGCGAACAGTTCGTTGAACTTGGGGTTGTTGTAGCCCCAGTAATAGTCCGGCTTGGCGAAGTTGCCCAGGTCGAACGGCTCCACGTGGCTGATGATGGTCAGGTCGTAGTTCTTCGGCCCGCCATAGGTGTTGGCCAGCCACTGCGCCCATTCCACGTTCTGCACCTTGGCGGTGATGCCGATCTTGGCCAGTTGCGCCACGATCACCTCGCCGCCCTGGCGGGCATAGGGCGGCGGCGGCAGCACCAGGCTCAGCTCCAGCGGCGTGGTGACGCCGGCTTCCTTCAGCAGCGCCTTGGCCTTGTCCACGTCATACGGGTTGACGCCCGTGGTGTCGATGTAGCCGGCGGCGCCCGGCACGTAGTGGCTGCCGATGGGCACGCCAAAACCGTCGCCCGCGCCCGAGATGACGGCCTTGCGGTCGATGGCGGCCGCGATGGCGCGGCGCACGCGCACGTCGTTCAGCGGCTTGCGTGCGTTGTTGATGGTCAGCACCGTCTTGGCGCGCGAGCCGCTGATGATGGTCTGCAAGCGCCGGTTGGCCTTGAACTGCTCCGCGCCGCGCGGCGTGACGCGCGGAAACGCATCCACGTCGCCCGACAGCACCGCCGCCACCTGCGCCGCCGGATCGCTGATGAAGCGGAAGGTGGCGCGCCTGATCTTCAGCGCGTTGGCCGCGCGGTAGGTGGGCGAGGCCCGCAGCGTGATCGACGAGCCCTTGGCCCAGTTGCCCAGCACATAGGGGCCAGTGCCCACGGGCCTGGCGTTGTTGCCGTCGGCGCTCTTGGGCTCCACGATCACCGCCGTGGCCTGGCCCATGTAGAACAGGAAATCCGGATCGGGCTCCTGGTTGATGATGACCACCGTGTGGTCGTCCACCACGCGCACGGCCTCCATCGACGCGAAGGTACGCTTGTCCTTGTTGGTGCTTTTTTCGCCAGCGGCGCGCTCGAAGCTGTACTTGACGGCCTGCGCGTTGAACGGCTCGCCGTTGCTGAACTTCACGCCCCTGCGCAGGTGGAAGGTGGTGGTCTTGAGGTCGGGCGAAACCTCCCAGCGTTCGGCCAGCAGCGGCGTCACGCTGCCGTCGCTGTTGATCTTGGTGAGTGTTTCCAGGATGTTGTAGTGCACCACCTCGGCGATGGCGGACGCGGCGCCGGCCGTCGGGTCCAGCCCTGGCGGCTCCAGCGTCACGCCCAGCACCACGGTGTCGCGGCGCGACTGCGCGAGCGCGGGCAGGTGGGCAAGCGTGGCGAGCGCGGGCAGGGTCAGGGCGAAGTCGCGGCGTTTCATCGTGGGGACGCTCCTCTTGGCAGGGGATGGATCAAAGGCTGCGCATGGTAGCGCAGGGTATTCAACGCTTCAGATGGCGCCTGGGGCGACAAGTTCGGGCACCGACGCCAGCAGCGTGCGCGTGTACTCGTGCGCCGGCTCGCGCAGCACGCCGCGCACCGGGCCTTGTTCGACGATCAGCCCGCCCTTCATCACCGCCACGTCGGCGCACAGGTGGCTGACCACGGCCAGGTCGTGGCTGATGAACAGAAAGGTGACGCCGTGGTGGTCGCGCAAATCGGCCATCAGGTTCAGCACCTGGGCCTGCACCGACACGTCGAGCGCGCTCACGGCCTCGTCGGCCACGATGAGCTTGGGCCGGGTGATCAGCGCCCGCGCGATGGCGATGCGCTGGCGCTGGCCGCCGGAAAATTCGTGCGGATACTTGTCCAGCGCGTCGGCGCGCAAGCCCACCGATTCCAGCGTGGCGGCGGCGCGCTCGCGCTGCTGGGCGCGGCTGGCGCCTTCCAGCGCGGCGGCGGGCTCGGCCACGGTGCGCCAGATGGGGCGGCGCGGGTCGAGCGAGCCATACGGGTCCTGAAACACCATCTGGAAGTCGCGCCGCGCCGCGCGCAATTCATCGGGCGGCAGCGCATGCAGCTTGCGGCCCATGAACAGGATTTCGCCGCTGGTGGGCGCCTCCAGCGCCATCACCAGCCGCGCCAGCGTGCTCTTGCCCGAGCCCGATTCGCCGACGATCCCCATGCTGCGCCCCGCCGTGACTTTGAGCGACACGCCACGCAATGCCTGCACTTCGCCGGGCGGTTTGAACAGCGATTCACGCGGCAGCGTGTAGCGCCGCGTGACGTCGCGGATTTCCAGAAGAAAAGGGCTTTGATCTTTATCCATCAAGCGCGAGCAGCTACGTTTGTAGGAGCGGGCTTGCCCGCGATGGGCGCCGTGCCTTCATCTGCCGCAGCCATCGCGGGCAAGCCCGCTCCCACAGGCAGGGGTTCGGTTGCCGCCAGCACCACGTCGGCACGCCGGCAGCGGAACTGGTGGTCGCCCTGCAGCGGCATCACCGGAGGTGATTGCGTCGCGCAGGCCTCTTCGGTGAAGGGGCAGCGCCCGGCGAATGGACAGCCCGGCGGCATGCTGAACAGGTCGGGCACGCTGCCGGGAATGGTGGGCAGCCGCTCGCTGCGGTGCGCCACCAGGCGATGTTCCAGGCTGGGCCGCGCGGCCAGCAGCCCGCGCGTGTAGGGGTGCGCCGGGCGGGCGAACACATCGGCGGCGGGCCCGCTCTCGACCACGCTGCCGCCGTACATCACCAGCATGCGCTGCACGTTCTGTGCGATCAGGCCGAGGTCGTGCGAGATCAGGATCAGCGCCATGCCGCGCTCGGTGACCAGCTCGTGGATCAGGCCGAGAATCTGCTTTTGCACCGTCACGTCGAGCGCGGTGGTCGGCTCGTCGGCGATCAGTAAGTCGGGCTCGCAGGCCAGCGCCATGGCGATCATGATGCGCTGGCGCTGCCCGCCCGAGAACTGGTGCGGAAAGCTGTCCACGCGCCGCGCCGCATCGGGAATGCCCACGCGGTCGAGCAGGGCGATGGCCTTCTCGCGCGCCGCGCTGCCCGACAGGTTCTGGTGCAGCCGCAGCGGCTCGGTGATCTGCGCGCCCACGCGGTGCACGGGGTTCAGCGCCGTCATCGGCTCCTGGAAGATCATGGCCGTTTCGTACCCGCGGATGGCGCGCCAGTCGCGGTCGTGCAGGCCGATCAGCTCGCGCCCCTCCAGCTTCAGGCTGCCGCTGACGGTGGCGTTCTCGGGCGTCAGGCCCATCAGGGCAAGGGCGGTCATCGACTTGCCGCAGCCCGATTCACCAATCAGGCCCAGCGTTTCGCCCCGGTCCAGTGTGAACGTCATGTCGCGCACGGCGGGCGCCACGCCACGGTGGGTGCGCAGATCGACGCGGAGCTTGTGGACGTCCAGCAGGGGCATGGGGGTGCAGCTTAACGCAGGGCGGAGCACGGAATGCGTGCTTGCGCGTTCGGGGATGTGGGGCGGGCATTCATGCCTGGTTCTATTGACGTTTTCAAAAATCACGACAGCGCGGGCCATCAGAAAGAAATCTCCCTCTCCCTCTGGGAGAGGGTTGGGGTGAGGGCAAGCGGCGTGTCATGAATTACGAAACTCTCAATAAGTTCACCCCAACGCATCCACATGCAACTGCCGCAGCGTGATCAGGCGGGCGAAGCGCTCGGCCAGGGCGGTTGTTTGGGGCGCATCGGATAGCCCCCGCGTGGCGGCTTCGCGCAGGGCGTTGGCGGTGTCGGTCAGCGCGGCGCCGAGGGCCTGAAAACCCGCGTCGTGCAGGGCGCGGGCGCATTGCTGGGCATCGGCCGGCCAGTGGCGGGGCAGGGCGTCGGTGCCGTGGTGCAGCACGGCGGCGCAGAGGGCGCGCAGTTGCAGCAGCCATTGTTCCGGCGGCGCGGTGGACTGGGTGTCGTCGGCATGGCCCAGGGGCAGGGCGGCCAGCGCGGCGGCGGCGGGCGGGTCGGCGAGGGCGAAGTCCAGCGCCCACAGCCGGTCGGCGGCGCAGCTCCAGGCGTGCAGCACGGGGGTGGCGCCCAGCCAATCCAGTACGCCGCCCACGTGGCGCAGCGGCCCGTGCTGGCCCGACAGCGCCAGTGCCAGCGCGGCCAGCGCGTGGGGCGTGTGCGCGGCATGGGCGCGGCGCACCAGCAGGGGCTCGCCCTCGGCATCCAGCGCCAGCAATTGCAGCACCTGCTGGTTGGGGTCGTAGAAGGCGTGCTCGATGCGCGCGGGCGAGAACACCACGAAGCGGCCCGCCGCATGGCGTGGTGAGGCGATGGGGTGCGGCTCGGCGGCACGGGCCTGGCGCAGGTCGGCCACGCGGCTGTAGCGCAGCGGGGCGGGCAGTTGCGACCAGTCGCCCGATTGCGGCAGCAGGCTGTTCTGCGCGCCGCGGGCCTTGGCCAGCAGCACGCGGCCATCGGCGCGGCGGCGAGCCTGGCTGCACAGCAACTGGCCGGTGGCGAGTTGCTGCAGCTTGACGCCGGGGGCCACGCGTTCGGCGGCGCGCACGGCGGCTTCGTCGGGCACGGGGGCGGCGGGCAGGGCGGGGGCGCCGGCCAGCGGGGCGGAGCTTTCAGGCTGGGGCACCTGCCAGTCGTGCAGCAGGGCCATGCGCGAGCCGGTGTCGAGGTCGGCCATGACGAGGCGGGTGCGGCGCTGAGGGCCGTCGCGTTCGGTGCGGGCGCCCAGGCACATCAGGCGCAGGCGGTCGAGCGGCACTTCGTGCGGCTGGCCGATGCCCAGCACGGCCTTGGCCTGGCCGGGCTGGGCGCCCAGGGCCAGGCGCAGCACCAGTTCGGTGGCCAGGTCAAACCCGTCTTCGGCCTGGTAGCGGGCGCTGCGCGCGGCGTAGGCGGCCAGCCACTGCTCCAGGTCGGTCAGGGTGTGCACCAGCCATTCGGCACCGGCGGCGGTGGCGTGCGACAGCGCCACGCTGATGGCCTGCGCGCAGGTGGCCGGGCCTTGCAGCACGCCGTGGCGCAGCAGCGCGGCCAGCACGGCGTGGTAGGGGGCGACGGGCAGGCGAACGGCGGCGTCGGCGCTGCCCAGTTGCACGGGCAAGGTGGGGGCGCCGGGCAGGCGGGCGTCGGCCTCGCGGAAGGCCCACACGCCCAGCGCCACGTGCTCGCAGGCGGATTGCTGCACGCAGTCGCAGCGCGCGGCTTCGATGGCGGCGCCGGCCCAGTAGCGCACGGTGGCCGCGGGCAGGCGGGCGGTGTCGCAGGGTTCGCCCGCCGTGCCGGGCGCGGCGCGGCGGTGCACGTGGATCAGCACGCCCTGCTGGCGCTGCTGCTCGGCGCGCGCCAGCAGCACGGGGGGAACGAGCGCGGCCAGCGCGGCGTCGGTGGCCTGACCGGGCGAGGGCGGGGCGGCGGGCGGCAGCGGGGTGGGGGGTGCGGCAGTGCCAGGTTCGGCAGGCGCGGTGTTTGAAGCGTTTTCGGGGTCTGGCGCTTGCCCGTTCAGCGCTAGCAGCTCTTGAAACCGTAGCGCCGCGATCAGGCGGTGGCGGCAGATGGAGGTGGCCACGCAGGTGCAGACCACCTGCGTGATGGGTTTGCCCTTGGGCCAGCGGGTGACCACGCCGTCGCTGAAGGTGGCGACCAGGGTGTCGTCGTCTTCCAGTTCCAGCTCGGGCACGTAGCCGGCTTCGCGCTCGCGCAGCGCGCGCTTGACCAGCCCCGCGTTGGCAAGCTGCGTCAGCGCCTCGGGGCCGAGGTGGGCGAGGTCGGGGCGGCGGGTGGCGTTCATTGGCTACTCGATTGGCGTCAGTTCCAGCGAGTCCGTCCATTGCTGCCAATGGAACCGGCGATCAACAAGCTCTTCGATGAATGCTCTGAAGCCTTCGGAAAGCTTGCCGTAGCCCCGCAGTGAGCGTGATACCAGCCAGATCGATTCCGCAGAGGGTTGCCAAGTCAGCCAATCGCCCAACTCGTCTTGAGCGAAAACCACATGCCCGGCCACCGGCGCATCGGTCAGTTCCTCAAGCCATTCTTCACGAATCGCGATGCAATCGCTCAGATCGCCAAAGCCCATGATCAGTAGCCACTGCCTAAGCTCGCCGGGCAACTTTTGCTTCAGGCGCAGTTCAGCTTGGTCAAGCTGGCAAGGGGTTGTGGCTTTGTACTGTTGAAACGCGGGTACGGACTTCAACCATCGCGTCGTGCGGATCAGAGCCATGCGGCGCACCCAGTCGTCGGGATTCTCAGGCGTGGCGAGGGGATTTGAATGGCTCATTTGATCTTTTCGGCCAACCACCCGGCCAACTGCCCCGGCGTCATCGCCCCCACATGCGCGCCCACGTCCACCAGCTTGCGGGCCAGTTCGCGGTCGTACACGGGGTTGGCCTGCTCGTCCAGCGCGGCCAGGCCCAGCACTTGCGAGCCCTGCGCCACCAGGCCGCGCACCTGGTCGATCAGCACGTATTCGCCCATGCCTTCGTAGAAGTCGCTGATGACCACGACGATGGCGCGCTTGGGCACTTCGATCTGCTCGGCGGCGTATTGCACCGCCTTGCCGATGAAGGTGCCGCCGCCCAGTTGCACCTTCATCAGCGTCTCGACCGGGTCGTGCGCCTCGTCCGTCAGGTCAACGATGTCGGTGTCGAAGGCGATCAGGTGGGTCTTCACGCCCGGCAGGCCCCACAGGCAGGCGGCGGTGACGGCGGCGTGGATCACGCTGCCGACCATGCTGCCGCTCTGGTCCACCACCAGCAGGATTTGCCAGCGCTCCAGGTGCTTGCGCTGGTGGGTGTAGAACACCGGGCGCTGCACGATGAGGCGGCGCGTGGCCGGGTCGTAGTGGCGCAGGTTGCGGCGCAGCGTTTCGCGCGCGGCGAACTGGTTGGCGGCGCCCTGGTAGCTCAGCTCGGTGCGGCGGCGCGTGCCGCTGAAGGCGCGGTGCAGGTCCTTGGCGAGTTTTTCGATCAGCTCCTGCACCACCTTGGCGACCAGCTTGCGGGCCATGGCCAGCACCTCGGGGTTCATCAGGTGCTTGGTGCGCATCACGGCGGCCAGCAGCGCGGGGTTGGGCGTGGCGCGCTCCAGCACGGCGGGGTTGGTCACCACCTCGTCGATGCCGTAGCGCTCGATGGCGTCACGCTCCAGCCGCTCGATGGTCTCCTTGGGAAACAGCTCGTGGATCTGGTTGATCCAGTCGGGCACGCTGAGCTGCGAGCCTTCCGTGCCGCCCTGCCGGTCGAGCGTGTCGGCGCCGTGGCCGCCGTCGTCGCGCCCGTACAGCCAGGCCAGCGCGCGGTCCATCGCCGCGCCCGCGCCCGCGCCGGAGCCGTCGCCCAAGGCCGCTTGCAGGCCGGGCTGGCCCGCCTCGCCCAGCAGCAGACGCCAGCGCTCGGCGGGGGTGAGGTCAGGGGGCGGGTTGGGCATGGCAGGGACAGGAGCAGGTTTTTTGTGGGCACATGATGCCTCTTTGCGTGCAGCGCGAACAAAAACCGTGCGGCGGTCAATGCTGGTGCCAGGCCAGCCGCTCCAGATCGCGCAGCATTTCACTGATGGCGATGGCGGGCAGGTCGCGCCAGGCGGGTGGTGGAAGAGGTTTTCCGCCAGCGGGCGCGCTGGTGGTGCGCGACAGGTGCACGCCGGTGATGTGCTGCTGCTCGTCGGTGGGCGCGGCGGCGCCGACGAACCAGCCGGGTTCAAAGTGCAGCGCGGCTTGGTGCGTGGCGTCCAGCGCCTTGTGCAGGCTGTAGATGGTGCCGCCGTCGCCCACTTCGCGCTTCCAGCCACGCGCCTCCAGCCCCACCAGACTGCCGGTGCTGAGTTTGCGGCCGGCGTAGCGGGGCAGCGCGTTCAAACTGGCCTCATCTTCCGCAAGCGCATGCGTGGCGCGCGCGACTTGCTCGAAGGGCTGTGTCAGCTCGAAGTCGGCCAGGTGCGCGCCCCAGCGGTTGCGCTGGCCTTCAGGCAGTTCCAGCGGGTGCGGCAGGCCGACGCGGGCGCCGTTGGGCAGGGCATAGGCATCGCTGTTGGTGTCGATCAGGCTCAGGTCTTCGCTGACGCGAAAGCTGCCCGCCAGTTGGCCTTGTGCATCAAAAGCCGCCCACACCAGCCGCTGGCACAGCGTGCGCAGCACCGGGTGCTGGACGAACAGGGCCATGAAGTCGGCGGCAAGCCAGCGGCGTTGCGCGCACATGGCGTTTTCAAGCCGCGTGGTTTGCGTGCTGGCGACGAGCTTGGCGTTTTTCTTGAACTCCCGCCAGTCGGCGCTGGCGGCCTTGGCCAGCGTGGCGCTGTCCTTGGCGCCGGGCTTGGGCAAATCCTTCAGGCGCGCGCCTTCGGCGTCGTGCACCTGGGGCTGCAACTGGGCGTCCAGTGAGGCGGTGAACTGGCGCGGGCCGAAGTCGAGCAGCAGGCGGGCGCGCTCGTCCAGGCCCAGCGTGGGCACGGTGCGGTCGGCCAGTTCGTCAATGCTGAGACCGCGCTCGTCGGCGATGCGCCGCAAGGCCCTGGCGGCGTGGGTTTGCAGGTCGGTGTAGCGCTTTTGCTCGGTGAAGGCGGTCAGCAGCATCAGCGAGGCATCGCTGCCGATCTGGGCCAGCATTTCCAGCCCCTCGTAGGTGCGCACGCGGTCGAGGTGCGAGCGCCATTCGCGGATGCGGGGCGCCAGCGCGCGGGCGTTGCCGTCGTCGCCCAGGCGGCCTTGCAGCTCGAAGATCCAGCGATCCTTGGCGGGCATGTCGTTATCCACCCATTGCTCGAACAGGTCGAGCAGCACGCGCGCCAGCGAATCGGGCGTGACGGCGGCTTGCAACACGTCCAGCCCAGCATAGGCCGCGCCGCCTTTGCTGAGCATGAGCGGCATCAGCGCGTCGGCCATGTGGCTGAGCGGCACGGCGTGGTCGCTGCCGACCAGGCGCAGGCGCGGTAGACGCGGGATGTTGAGCCAGGCCGGCAGCTTTGGCAATTGCGCGGGCAGCAAATTTTCGGGTGGGGTATTCAGCAGGTGCTCGACCGTATCCTGCACGGCTTGCCCGTAGCGCACGGCCTGGGCACGGATGGCGGGGGAGTGGCCGTGGCGGGCCAGCAGATACAAGTGAAAGCGCGCATGGGCGTGGCGCTTGGGATCGGGCGACAAGGCTTCGGGGATGAGGGCGCGAGCGGTGGTGTCCGGGTGCCTCAGCAGCCAGTGCACGGCGTTGGCGCGCATGGTGCGCAGGCGCATGCCGCGCTCGGACAGCCACAGCGCCAGGCCGTCCCAGTCGACGATGTCGAGCAGGCGGCGGCTGTTTTCACTGCCGTCAGGCGGTCTGATGGTCAGCAGCAGATCCACATGCTCGGCGCCAAAGCGTTTGAGCAGGCGCGCGGCGTGATTGCGAGCTTCGTCCACGTCGGTACCCCATATGTAGGTGTGGTCTTGTGACCAGTGGCCGGTGGGCGCGGCGCCTAGCAACGCGAGGGCAAGCGGATCATCAAGATAGCCCAAGTGGTTGAGCTTGTTGCCCAGCCAGTCCACGGAAGGGCGGAAGTCTGCTGGGCGCAGTGTGTCGCCGGCCAACAGCGTGGTCACGCGCTCGCGCCGAATGCCCAGCAGATACAGCGCACGGCCCGCCGTACCCCAGTTTTCGGCGTCGGCCTGGGCGCGGGCGGTGACAAGGTCTTCATGCTGGGAGTTGGGAAGGCCTATGTGTTTTTCCATGTCAGCTTCGACAGAGATGCGGCCATTGCCATAGATTTCGCGTGGCCGTGCTTCCACGGTGCCGCCCTGCCAGCGCGACCAGTCGATGCGGGCAGGTTCGCGCAGTGGGGTGATGTCGAGTGCGGGCACCTGCGCCGCGGACGTACCTTTGCCCCAAGGCGGCTGGCGCAGCATGGCGGGTAGTTCGTCGGCGCTGGCCTCGGTGACTTGCTCCACGGCGGTCAGCAGGCGCGCCAGCGTTTTGGCCTGCGCGTCGTCGCCATCGGTTTCAAGCTGCGCCTCCAGCGCCGCCAGCCAGTCGGGATGCTGGAACAGCAGGCGCTGCACCAGGTCGGCGGCGGGCTGGCCGCGCCTAGGGTCAAGCGCCAGCAGGCCGCGCAGGGTGTACAGCGGCCAGCGTACGGCGCTCTCGGCCACCGCCGCACGCACCTCGGGCAGGTCGAGATGGCGCAGCAGCGCATCCTGCGCGGCGGGGCTGGCCAGGCTGGCGATCAGGCGGATCGTGTCCGGGTTGCTTTTCAGGCGCATGTCCAGCCGCTTTTCCAGCCACGGCAAGGCCGCATCGCCATGCCAGTCGAGCAGACAGGCCCAGGCCGGTAGCGACGTTCCGCCCGGCCAGCCCCAGTTGGCCATCTGTTCAAGGAAAGCGGCGTTGTCTTCGACCGTGTTGCCGGGCAGGAAGGCCGTGCCCTGAGGGTTGAGCCGCAGCAAGGTGGCGCCGTGATAGGTGTTGGGGTCTGGCCGCTCCCGCACCGCCGCAGCGGCGGCCTCGGCGGCGGCAAAAGTCTTGGTCAGCCACGCCGAGCGCAGGCGGCTGCCGTCGGGACGGGCGTGCAGGGGATTGGCAGGTTTGGTTTTGCGTGAGGAGGCCATGGGATGAGGTGGGGTTGGTTTGATGGGCCGGGGTGTGAAGGATATGGAGGGTATTTAGCAAAAATGCAAACATTAATAATTTTTTGATAAAACCTAGTATTTACGGTAAGTTTTGGTGTACTATTATTTATCCTAATTGCAATCTTGCTTGTTGCGTGATGGGTTTCCTTTCAAGGGTGTGTGGCGCCGGTGGTTTTTTGGACGATGGGGGTGTGGCACGTCAGGTGGTTAACCGTCTAAAGGTAGTTTTTTAGGGCGGGCATTCATGCCCGCGTGCGGCGTAAATAGGTACAACGCGGGCATGAATGCCCGCCCTACGGCTGCAACCCATATTCACGCGCCCAGGCCAGGGCCTGGGCTTCGGCGGCGCGGGCGCGCAAGTAGGTGTTTTCGCCTTGGGGCAGTTGCGTCAGTTGTGCGCGCTCGGGCGGGGTCAGGCCCAGCAGGGTGGCTAGTTGTGCGGCGATGTCGCCACGCTCGCGCGGGGGAAACCAGGTGAAGGCGCCGCGCAGTGCGGGCAGGGCGACGAGGAAGTCTTTGGGCGCCATCTGCGCCAACGTGGTGTGCACGGCGTGGATGAGGCCGAGCGTGGTTTTGAGCGCGGCGCGGGTGAGGGCGAACAGGCCGAACAGGTAGTCGCCCAGTTGGTCGCGTGGCGGCACGGCGCGGGTGAGGGCGATCAGTTCGTCGTCGCTCAGGTCCTGGCCCGGCGCGTAGCGGTGCGCCTGCGTGAGCGCCAGGCCGGCCGCGGCGCCGCGCAGTGCGGGTGGGCGTGTGGGGGCGCGGGCCAGGCGCAGCAGGCTGCTGAGGGCGAAGGGGGCTTGCCAGCCGGGGATGGGCTGCGCATCGTGCAGGCGCAGCAGGCCAGCCAGTGCGCGCACGGCGGCCACGTCGGCGTCCAGCGTGGCGCTGGGGGCATGGGTTGGCGGCGTGCCTGCGCCCTGGCCGGTTGGTGCCATGTCCAGCCCGTCGAGCAGCCACAGCAGGCGCTCGCCCATGACGCCCAGCGCGCCCAGCATGGCGGGGCGGGTGTCGTGTCCCCAAAAGCCAGCCAGGGCCAGGTCGAGCAGCGTGAGCGCCGCCTGCGCCAGCGCGCCATGGTCGTGCACGGTGGGCAGCGCGCGCGCCAGGCGGGCGGCCAGTTCGTCGCCCAGATCGAAAAAGCCGGCGCGCACGGCGTCGGTCAGGCATTGGGCCAGCGCGGCGGCACTGGGGGCGTGGGGGCCGCTGGCGGATGCGCCGCTTGCCAGCGCGGGCGGGTCGAGCCGGGCCAGCAGGCAGGCGCGCGCGGCGTCGCCCAGGGTGGCGCCGTGCACCGCGGCCTCGATCAGGCTGGGCAGCCAGCGCGGATGCTTGAACAGTTGCCAGTGCTCTTCAAACAAGAGCGCCTGTGGTAGGTGGCGTGAGGACTGCGGCGCGCCGAGGCCTTTGAGTTCCACGCCCTCGGCGCCGATCAGGTGCAACTGCCACAGGGTTTGCGCGGCCAGCGTGTCGTCGGGACGGCGGCGGTCAAGCGTGTGCTGGGCGGATGCGGCGGGCAGGGTGATGGCGCAGGCTTGCAGGCGGCGCTGCACGTCGGCCACCAGGGGCGGCAGCGGGGTGTCGCCGGCGAGTTCGCCGCTGGCGTCGCCGGTGAGGGCCAGCAGGGCTTCGCGCAGGGCGGGGTGGTCTTGCGCGGTGAGCACCTGGTGGCTGGCCCAGGGGGCGGGGGCGTCGAGTGCTTCCTTGACGAAGGCCGATTGCGCGGCGTCGAGAATGTCCACGCGCAGCGGCTCGGCATGGCCGCGCAGGCGCGCCAGCGCCGTCATGGTGGCGTGAAAGGCCAGCACGTCGGCGGTGCTGGCGGGCACTTGCCGCGCGCGCAGACGCTGCACGATGGCGCGCGCGGCCTGCTCACTGGCCGCGCCTGCGCCGCCTTCCATCAGCCACTGGTAGTACAGCGGCGATTGCATGCCGGCGGCGTAGCCCGACAGGGCCTCCAACTGGCGGTATTCGTAGGGCACCAGGTAGGCGCCGTGCGTGAGCGGGTCGCCGGGGGCGGGGCTGTCTGGTTCGCCGCTGGGCCTCAGGGTGGGCCACAGCGCCTCCAGGGCGCGCTTGTGCCAGCCCCCGCACACCACCAGCACGGCTTGCCGCGGGAATTGCCGCATGGCCCATGCGATCCAGCGCGCCATGCCGGTTTCGCGCGCGCTGTCCTGCTCGGTGGTGTGCTGGGCTGGGTCGCCGCGCAGGTCGTGGAAGTAGGTGGCCAGGCGCTCTTCCAGCGCGGCAAAGTCGGCGGGCGTGGTGAGCGGTTGTGCCTCGAACAGGTGGTCCCACAGGGCGTGGCTGCCGTCGCAGTGCAGGCGCTCGGCCAGCGCCTGGGTGACGCGGGCGTAGTGGCTGCGGTGTTCGGCGGGCAGGCCGGTGAGGGCGTCGGTGCCGGTGGCGCGGCGCTCGTGGTCGGGCAGCGCGCGGTATTGCCAGTGCGGCAGGTCGATGAAGCGCACCTGGGCGCCGCTGGCGTGCCCGGCGTTCAGCGCCACCCATTCGGGCGAATAGGCCGTGAACGGAAACCAGCAGCGCGCCGCGCCGCGATCGTCATGCGCGTAGCTGTACAGCGCGATGGGCAACTGGTGCGGCAGGCGCAACTCGGCCATGCGGGGGTTGAAGTCGCTCGGCCCCTCGATCAGCACCGCCGCTGGCCGGTCTTGCGCGATGGCGTGCGCCACCAGCCGCGCGCAGGCGGGGCTGTGGTGGCGGATGCCGATGATGCGCGGGGTCACCTGTTGCTCGCAAAAAGAGAGCTGCTTGCGCATGCACGAGCAGCGCAAGCGCTCTTTTTGTTTCTCATGATGAGTTGGTCACTGCGGCAGTGCATGCCGCGCCGCGTGAAACGCCTGCCACGCCTCGCCATTGCGCCTGGCGGCCTTGTGCTCGATGTAGCGGCGCAGCTTTTTCAGGTCGTCGGCGTTGTCCTTGGCGGCGGTGCCGGCCAGCGCTTCGACCAGGTCGGCGGGCTGGCCCGCGTCGCCGCGCAGATACCAGCCGCGCAGGGCCACGGCGTGGGCCACGCTCACCGCCTCGGCGGTGCTGAGCACGCTGCTCAGTTTGTCGGTGGCGCCGCCTTCGCGGTCCACGCCCTGGCGCAGGTCGCGGAAGGTGGTGACCAGCACTTCCAGCAGCGGTGCGCTGGGCTGCACGGGCACGCGGTCTTGCGCCAGCAGGCGGGCCACTTCGCTTTGCACCAGGGCCAGTTCCTGCGCGTAGTCGGCAATGGGCAGCACGGTCTCGAAGGCAAAGCGGCGCTTGAGCGCGGCGGACATTTCGTTGACGCCACGGTCGCGCGTGTTGGCGGTGGCGATCAGGTTGAAGCCGTCCTGCGCGAACACGGTGCCGCCCGCCAGCGCTTGCGGCAACTCGGGCACCATCAGCAGGCGCTCCGACAGGATGGACAGCAGACTGTCTTGCACCTCGGGCGGGCAGCGCGTGATTTCCTCAAAGCGCGCGATCTGCCCGGCCTGCATGGCGCGCATCAGCGGCGAGGGCACCAGGGCGCGCTCGCTGGGGCCGTCGTTCAGCAGCAGGGCGTAGTTCCAGCCGTACTTGATCTGGTCTTCGGTGGTAGCCGCGCTGCCCTGGATGGTGAGCGTGCTGCCACCGCTGACGGCCGCCGCCAGCAGCTCGGACAGCAGGCTCTTGGCCGTGCCCGGCTCGCCCACCAGCAGCAGCGCGCGGGTGGAGGCCAGCGTGACCAGGCAGCGCTCGATCAGGCTGGGCGAGCAGACGATCTTGCGCCGCAGCTCTCGCCCCGCCACCTTGCCGCCCAGGATGAAGTCGCGCACCGCCGGCATCGACAGCCGCCAGCCGGGCGGCTTGGGCGCGGTGTCGTGCGCGGCCAGGTGCGCCAACTCGTCGGCGTAGAGCAGTTCGGCGGGCAGGCGCTGGGCGTGGGTGGCAGTTGCTGGCGTGGAAGCCTTGGATTCGGTGGGATTGCGCGGGCTCACAGGTCTCTCACTTCTTGATCGTTGCCATGCGGTCGAGATCGCGCAGCAGCTCGCTGGCGGCTATGGGCGACAACCGGTTCAGCGGTACAGCAGGGCCGAATACGTCTGTGCCGGTGTCTTCATGCAACGTAACCCGCGCGATGCGCAGCGGCTCCTGATGCGCAAGATCGCCAAGCGACATGCCACCGTCCAGCACGGCCAGCGCGCAGAGGCGGTCACCGTCAGCAAGCTGGATCGGCTTGACGAAGACTTCCACCCAATGCCCTTCATGGGGCACCCCGTGGCGCCAGCCCTTGTGCAGCAGGCCCATCAGGCTGGTCGCCGCCACGGGCCGCTGCGCGAAGCGCGTGATGCGGTTCGCTGCCAGTTCGGCCTTGGTGAAGGCGTCCGTTTCACGGCTGATCTGGCGGAAGGGCTGCAGGATTTCATAGTCCGCCAGGCGTTGGCCGAAAGCAGTTTGCACCTCGGCTGGCAGGTCCAGCACATGTGCGATGCCGACCTGGGCGTCTGCGGGCAGGTACCAGTGCTCATCGTTCTCGTCGGCCAGGGTCAGGTCTTCGGCCACGCGAAAGGCCTGCACGAAATGCCCGCTCGCGTCGTAGGTGGCCCAGATCAGGCGTGCCGCCAGGTGGCGCATCAAGGGGTGCTTGATGAAAGCAGCGTGAAATGCCGGCTCACTCCAGCGGCGGCCATGCACCATGGCCTGCTCCAGCCGGTTGATCTGTGTTGCTGCGATGGCCTTGGCATCTTTTTGCAGCTTGCGCCACTGTTTGCCCGCGGCCTGGGCCAGCGTGGCATCGTCGTTTTGTGTGGCCTTGGGAAAAGATTTCAACCGCACGCCATCGGCGTCCTTGACGAAGGGTTTCAGCGTTTCGTCGAAGGCGACCGTAAATTGGCGCGGGCCAAAGTCCAGCGTAAGCGCATCGTCATCGTCCAGGCCCAGGTCGGGCACCGTGCGGTCGGCCAGTTCCTCGGGCGTCAGCTCGCGCACCTGCGCGATGTAGGCGATCTTGTCCCTGGCACGGTCTTGCAGGCCCTTGTAGCGTGCGTCGCCAGCGATGGCGTTCAGGTGCATCAGCGCCAGATCGGTGCCGATGGTGCCCAGCGCCTCCAGCACGGCGGCGGCGCGGGGCCGGGATTCGGCGGCGCGCCAACTGCGTATCAAGGGCATCAGGCGTCGCACCGTGTCGTCGCCGCCCAGCTCGCCCAGGCCGTGGAACACCCACGCGCCGTCGGTGAGCGAGGCGCTGTCGGCCTGCCATGCTTCGAACAAGGCCCAGGCAAAGCCTTCCAGTGCGACCAGGTCGCACTGCGTCTTGATCTCTTCCAGTCCCAGGTGCGGGGCGCCGGGTTTGCCCAAGGCCAGCAGCATGCCCAGGTGTTCGCTGGCGCTGGCCGGCAGCATGCGCCCGTCGCGCAGGCGCAACCGGGGCAGGGCGATCGGGTTGAAGAACAAGCCCAACCGTGGCAGCTTTGCTGGCACGGCGTGCAAGGGGTTGGCGGCCTTGAGGGCAGCCAGCGCGGCTGGGACGTTACCGCCATGTGTGGTGCCCAGCTCAGCCGCTGCGGCGTCGATGGCGTCTTCATGGCCCAAACGCATCAGCAGGTACAAGCCGTGCGCGCCGTCGGATCTTTCGGCCTTGTCTTTCGAGAAGGCGAAGGTCAGGGCCACGAGGATGCTGGTTCGCAAGTGGGCGAGTATCCAGCGCCGTACCAGGTCTTGCGTCTTCTTCTGCAGCCGCAGCACGCGCAGGGCAGCGCAGGCGATATGGGCACTGTCGATGTTGTGCGCCAGCCGAAAGCCGATGTCGGGATAGCCCCGGCATACCTGCGCCAGACCGGGCAGGGCGGCCGCGCCGTGCTGCGCCAACATGCGACGAGCTACCGCGTCGAGCTCTCCCCATTTGCTCCACCAGTTGCCGGGGGTGTGGTTCCAGACTTCCAGCGCCACGCTGGGTGGCAGATAGGCAAGCAGGCGTGGGTCGCTGTCATGGTGATAGCCTGTGCCCAGCGCGGATTTGGGCATCGGCTCGCCGTCAAGCAGTGCCTGCGCATGCTCGCGGCGAATGTTCAGGCGTGCGAGTGCGACATGGGCCAGGGAACCGTGCTCGGCCACCTGGTTTTCAAGACGCTGACGAAGCCAGGGCCAAGGATCGTCCGGAACGGTGCGCGTCGTCGATGTCTCACGACGGTCGGGTTTGGGCGACATGGCAGGCAGCCGGAGTTGGAGCGTGGGCACCTTGGGTGCGGCTGAGAGGGTCTTGTGCAGCCAGGGCGGATCGCGCAGCAGCAGCGGGATGTCGGCCTGTGGCACGTTGCCATCGTCCGTTGGCTGGTGTGCCGCCCATGCCTCAGCTTGTTCCACTGGCAGAGCGGCCAGGGCGCGGGCCAGTGCCTGTGGGTGGTACAAGGCGAAGCGCTGCGTCCAGCGCATGAGTGGGCCATGGGGCACGGACAGGGCCTGATCGATGGCGCACCACAGCGTGGCGTCGGGGTGCGACGGGGCCAGCCGGTCGAGTACGGCCAGCACGTCCCGATCCGAATCGGCATGACGTACCAGTAGGGGCAACTGCTCGGGGCAGGACATACATTCGACGAGGTTCAGTACCGTCGCGCATTGGTAGCTGCCGCTCGACCGTGACAGCAGATCATCCAGCACGGGCAGGGCAGCGCCGCCGTGCTGGAGCAGAAGCAGGCACAGGCCGGCACTGTGGTGCGGTTCGTTCACGAAATGGGTGGGCACGCGCTGCCAATAGGCGCGGGCTTGATTTACCGACATCGCGCATTCGGGTAGCCACTGAGCGCTGTCCCAGGTAGAGAGCGCCTGGCTTGCCGGGTCGGCACCCGCCAAGGCCTCGGCTACCCAGGGTGCGTGGTGGGGAAACAGGTAGACGAATGCGTGCGCAGGCTCTGCCGCGTGCGCACGCAGGCGCGTGGCTGCTTCCAGGGCTTCGGCGTGCTCGGCCTCGCTGCTGTCGGCGATGGCGTGGCGCAAGATGGTGCAGGCGCTTTGCAGTTCACGAGAGACGTCAAGGGCTGTGTCCTCATGAGCGGCGTCCAGAAAGGGTGCTACCACTTTCAACATGAATACCAGGCCATGCTGCGCAATGCCTATTTGCATGAACCATTCGCTGCGCCACAGGCACAGGCCGTGCGCCAGCGCTTCCTGCCACGCAGCCAGGTCGGCTTGCTGCAGATAGTCGGGAGACAGCGCGGCATGCGCTTCGGCGTCCGTCCAGAACGACCAATACCGTCCTCGCTTGCGAAAGTGCGCGGCCAGTTGTTGCCAGGTGTCTCCGGGAACTTGATGGAACTGCGGCGTTTGGTGCAGTTCGCGGACATAGGGTGGGCAGTGGACACCGCGCACCACCGGCAGGCGTAGAGAGTAGCGGGTCGTCGACAGTCGAAAACCGCCCTTGGGCCAGTCCAGCGCGTCCACGGGCACGGGGTTGGCGGTTTGGTGGCTCATGCCTCCTCCTTGTACGGCGCCAGCAGATCCACGTCGCGCAGCAGCTCGCTGGTGGCGACGGCGCCGAGGGTGGTCAGGGGCAGGGCGTCGCCCCAGTTCCACGAATCGTGCCCGGCGCGGTGCACGGTGATTTCGGTGATGCGCTGCTTGGGCTCGTAACTCATGTCGCCCACCACGGTGCCGGGGTCGAGCGTGGCGACGGCCACCTCGGTCTCGCTCAGGCGCTTGCTGAAGTCGGCCACCCAGCCGCCGTCCTGCGCGTCGCCGCGCTCCCAGCCGCGATTGACCAGGCCCATCACGCTGCCGGTGGCCACCGTCTTGCCCGCAAAACGGGTGATCTTGGCGCCCTTCAATTCATCGGGCGAGAGGGTGTAGGTTTCGCGGCCAATCTGCTTGAAGGGTTGCAGGATTTCGTAGTCGGCCAGGATTTGCCCGAACGCGGCCTGCACCTCGGCGGGCATTTCCAGCACGTGGGCGATGCCGACGCTGGCGTCTGGCGGCAGCGTGTAGGTGTCGTCGTCCTGGCCCGCCAGCGTGAAGTCTTCCGCCACGCGAAAGCCCTCGGCGAATGCGCCGTTGCGGTACACGCCCCACACCAGACGCGCGGCCATGAAGCGCATCACCGGGTGCTGCAAAAAGAAGAGCTGAAAGTCCTCGGCCGACCAGCGCCGCTGGCCCGTCATCGCCAGTTCCAGGCGGATCACCTGCACGCTGGCGATGGCCTTGGCGTCTTTCTTCAGTTGCTTGTAGCGCTCGGTGGCGGCGGCGGACAGGGTGGCATCGTCGCTCTTGAGGGGCTTGGGCAGGTCTTTCAGGCGCGCGCCGCTGGCGTCCTTGACGAAGGGCTTGAGCGTTTCGTCGAACGCCACGGTGAACTGGCGCGGGCCGAAGTCGAGCGTGAGCGCGCTGGCTTCGTCCAGCCCCAGGTCGGGCACCAGGCGGTCGGCCAGTTGCTCGGGCGTCAGGCCGCGCGCGTCGGCGATGGCGGCGATCTTCTCGCGCGCCTTGTCCTGCAGGCCCTTGAACTTGACCTTGTTGGCGATGGCGTTGAGGTTCATCAGCGCCAGGTCGGTGCCGATCAGCGCCAGCAAGTCCAGCCCGGCCACGGCGCGGGCGTGGGCCGATTCGCCGGGCCATTCGCGGATTTTGGGCGTGAGGCGGCGCACGGTGTCGTTGTCGCCCAGGTGGCCCAGTGCCTGAAACGCCCAGCCCTCCTTCGACGGAGCGCCGGCGGCCATCCAGGCCTCGAACAAGTCCCAGGCGAATTCGGCCAGCGAATGCGGCTCGCACGCCTCGCGCACGATGTCCAGGCCGGGGTAGGGCGCCTCGGGCTTGCTGATGGCGAGCATGGTGCCGATGTGCTCGGCCGCCGACACAGGCAGTGCCTGGCCGTCTTTCAGCCGTGGGCGGTGGAAGGTGGCGGGCGAGAAGAACGCCGGCGGCTTGGGCATGCGGGCGGGCAGCACGTTGAGCGGGTCGGCGCTCTTCAGCGCGGCCAGCGCGGCGGGCATGTCGCCCCCGTATTCGGCGGCCACCTGGTCGATCAGCGCCTCATGGCCCTGGCGCATCATCCAGCGCAGGGCAAAGGCGCCGTTGTCGCGCGCGGCCTTGTCGGTGCTGAAAGCCTCTTGCAGGGCGACGATGGCGGCGGTGCGGGGAAACCGCGTGATCCACGCCTGCGCGCTGGCCTGGGCTTTCTTGAGGTTGCGCAGCGCGTGCGTGGCAAGGCGTGCGAAATCGGCCGTCTCCACCTGGCTGCCCAGCACCAGCCCCTCCGTGGGGCGGCGCTGGCAATACGCCGTGAACCCCGGCAACGCCGCCACGCCGTGGCGCGCCAGGATGGCGCACACGTCGTCGTCGAAATACGGGGGCCATGCGTGCGCGGGGTATTCGTTCCAGATGCGCAGCGCCAGGGCCGGCGGCAGAAAGGCCAGCCATGCGGGCTGCCGGCTCCACCGGTCAGACTTGAAGGTGAGGTCGTCGGCGGTGATGGCCCGCCCGGCCAGGATGTCGTGGCGTGCAGCATCACCAATGCCCAGCGCCCGCAGCACGGCGGCCTCGGGGCTGCCCAAGGTCTTGAGCAGCTTGTCGAGTTCGTGATGGATCCAGGGTGGGCGTTTTTCGAGTGCCTTCAGCCTTTCAAGCTCTGATGCGGGCCAATGGATGGCGGCCTGAACGGGCAGCGCGGGTACCGTCAGCGTCGGCAAGGCCTGCGGGCGCTGCCTGCGGCGCCAGGGCGGGTCGCGCAGCAGGGCGGGCAGCGCCTCGGCGGGGGCTTCTGGCGGGGTCAGGGCGGCCATCATGTCGGCAAACGCCTGCGCTTTGGCTGGCTCCAGCGCCGCCAGGGCCTGCGCCAGCGCCTCGGGCTGGCTCACGGCCAGACGCAGCGTCCAGCCTTCAAGCATGCGCGAAGGCGCGCTCAGCACATGGGCTATGGCCGTGTACAGCGTGGCCGCGGGGTACTGCGCGGCCACCTTGTCCAGCAGCGCGCGGGTTTCCTTGGCCCCCTCCATCTGGCGCACCAGCACGCCAATCTGCGCGGGGCATGGCACGGTGGTTATCCATTCCAGCGCACTTTCGGCCTGCGAGCGGTCTTTGGCCAGCGCCAACCCGGCCTCCAGCGCGGGCATGGCGTGCACGCCGTGCAGCCTGACTTGCAGCGCCATGGCAGAAGCAAGATACCCCACGGCGCTGAAGCGGCGCATGAAGGCGGCCAGTTGCTCCGGCGCCATCACGCAGGTCATCAGCCAGAGCGACGACGATTTGTCAGCCTGGGCAAGTGCCTCATCGACCCACGGCGCGTGGTGAGGAAACAGAAACGCGCTGGTCAAAAGCGCCTCGGGGCTTGCGGTGCGGGCGGCGGCCACGGCGGCCAGCGCCTCGTCGTGGGCCGCGTGGCCTGCCGCGGCCACGGCGTGGCGCAACACCCTGAACGTGGCGTACAGCTTGTCGTTGTCAGGCAGGTTCTGGCGCAAAGGCAGCATCACGCGGGCCATAAACGCCAGGCCATGCAGCGCCACGCCCACTTTCACGATCCACTCGTGTGGCACGGTGCGCCAGTGCCAGTTCGACACACACTGCGCGCAGGCCTCGCGCCAGAAAGCCTCGTCGGGCGACGACAGGCGCTCGCGCGTCAGATTCTGCCGGGCACCCGCCCGGTTCCAGTACGTCCAGCGCGTGCCACAGGCGCGCGCCAGCACGTCAAGCACCTCCTGGCTGTGGTTGCCGGCGTCGTCCTCCAACTCGGGGGGGCGGTTAAGCAAGGCCACGCTGGCCTCAAACGGCGGCGCATACACGCCGCGCACCACAGGCATCAGCGCAGGCTCAAGCAACTCGCCCTCGATACGCTCGGGCGGCCAGTCCAGCGCCGCAGGGTCCAGCGTGCCGTAGGTGGGCTCAGCGGGCGCGGTGGGTGTGGCGGGCAGGCCGGGGGCTGCGTCGGCCTGTTTTGCTTCCG
The DNA here is from genome assembly GCA_030538085.1 of Pseudomonadota bacterium. Lineage (GTDB taxonomy): Bacteria > Pseudomonadota > Gammaproteobacteria > Burkholderiales > Burkholderiaceae_C > Ottowia. The sequence continues at coordinate 23,295 of JAUNUR010000046.1, forward strand.
ATGGCGGGGCCGCGGGCGCTGTCTGGGCGGGCGCAGCGGCCACCTTGGGCGCCACGGCAGCCAGCGTGGCGCCCGTGGCCGTGCCCACCTCGGTATAGCCCTTGCCCGTCTTTTCCTTGATGAGCTTGTCGCGCTCTTTCTCGGCGGCGGCCGCGCTGGCGAGCGCCTTGGTCTGCGTCTGTCCATGGGTGCCGATGCGGCCAAAGCGCACGGTCAATTTTTCGCCTTCGGCCTGCACTTCCCAGAACTTGCTGGCGGTGCCTTCGATCAGTTCAAAACGGCGCATGTCGGGGCTTCCTTTGGTGTGCATTGTCCTGCTTCTTCTTTGCAAGTCTGGGCAAACGGGCGGCTGGAGAGACTGTCCTCAAACTTCTCAGAGGCTGTCCTCAAATTCATCGCGGTAAGCGATTGCTCCGGATCGGGTGTCCTGCAAGGCGCGAGGACGCGGCAGGCTTGTGCCTGCAAGGACGAGCAACGCCGCATGGCACGGCCAGCGCGGTGCGATCGGGTGCATAGCGCGCTCACCCAACAGGTGAATGTGATCGAAGCTGTGAAAGTCAATGCTCATGCCGGTTGCCCAAGGATGGCGAGCGGTCAACTGCCGTTTCTAGGTTCAACCTATTGATATTTTCAAAAATCACGACAGCGCGGGCCATCAGAAACCCCCCCTCACATCCCTTCGTCATTGCGGCGAAGGCCGCAATCCATGGGGCGTGCACCTTGACACGGCCTTGACCCGCGGACACCGCGTGGATGGCGGCTGCGCCGCAATGACGGGATGAGGTGACGGCATGGCGTACCAGCCCGGGGCCATCACTTACCACGGTGGCCGCCACCGCACGGCATGCCTTCTTTCCCCTGAGTACGAATTACGTAATTTTGAAACATCTCGGCGTTACGGTGGGCGTTTTCTACTTTTGGGATATTTTTCATGTCAGACCAACTCGATGTTTCGCCGGATCCCCAGGAAAGCCCGCGCGCCCAGCCCACGCGCCGCCAGTGGCTGGTGCACGGCCTGGGTTTGACGGCCGCCGGCGCTGGCTTGAGCCCACTGACGGGCTGCGGGGGCGACAGCGCACCGGCACCGGCACCGTCGCCGGATCAGGAGCCCGCTCCAGGGCCCGCGCCCGAACAGAAGGCATCCGCCTTCACGCTGGCGGTGCTGCCCGACACGCAGTTCTACTCACGCTACGCCACCGAGGCGGAGGGAGCGCAGTTCGTCAAGAATTTTGGCTCCGACCCGTACATGGCGCAAACCACCTGGGCGGCGCGCAACGCCAAGGCGTTGAACATGCCGTTCCTGATTCACCTGGGTGACGTGGTCGACCAGGTGACCAAGCCGGCCCAGTGGGAAGTGGCCGACAAGGCCATGCAGGTGCTGGAACAAGCCAAGCTGCCGTACTCGATGCTGGCGGGCAACCACGACGTGTTGCTGGCCATGGATTACATGGATGCGAGCAGCCAGCAGATGGCCACCGATGCCCAGCGCAACGCGGCGCAGGAGCCCTATCTGCAGTGGTTTGGCGCCAGCCGCGCCGCCAAGCAGGGCACGTTCAAGGGGCGCGATCCGTCCGGCTGGCACGAATACCACGTGTTCGAGGCCGAGGGGCAGAAGTTCATGGTGCTGTCGCTGTCGTGGCGCGTCAGCGATGCGGCGCTGGCCTGGGCCAACCAGGTGATCGCCGCCAATCCCGAGCTGCCGGTGATCCTGGTTAACCACCAGCTGCTGAACATCGACAAGGACGGCGTGTCGCCGCTGGAAACGCCCTACGGCCTGATGCTGTGGGACAAGCTGATCCGCAAGAACGACCAGATTTTCATGACACTGAACGGCCACCACCACGGCGCGGCCCGGCTGACCAGAAAGAACGACTTTGGCAACAACGTTGAGTTGATGGTGGTGGACTACCAGATGGCCTACCAGGGCGGCAACGGGCTGATGCGCCTGTACGAGTTCGACCTGACGCGCAACCTGATCCGAGTGCTGTCGTTCTCGCCCTGGGTGCCGGCCAAGCCGAAGAACATGATCAATGGCTACGACCAGGCGGTGCTGACCGATGCCAACAACGACTTCGTGATCGGCATCGACTTCAAGCAGCGCTTTGCGCGCTTCGCGCCGGACTTCAAGGTGGCGGCGGGCACCATCGCGGGCAGCCTGGTCGATCAGGCGCGCAAGCAGTTGACGGCCAACTTCACGCAGCCCAAGCCGCGCGTGCTGCACGACCCGAAAGACGCCAACGACTACCCGGTGGTGCCCGACACGGTGGCGCACTGGCGTTTCGTGGGCGGCATCAGCGGCAATCCGGTGCCGGTGGGTTATGCCGTCCGCGACGAAGTGGGTGGCAGCCCGCTCACGCGCAGCGCGCTCAACGTTGACGGCGTTCAGGGCGCGGAACTGGGCGATCTGGTGTGGAGCAGCGACTGCCACCGCTATTCGGCGGCGCGCGGCTCGGTGCAGTTCCGCAACACGCGCAAGATGCTCAAGCGCAACGACCCCACCGACCCGGTGCGCTACATCCGCGACCAGGCGCCGCGCATGAGCTACTTCACCACCGCCGCCGATGCGCCGGCCAACCGGGCCGACCTGAAGAGCGGCTACACCGTCGAGGCCTTCATCAAGATCGGCAAGGACTGGACCAACCAGTGGAACCGCTGGATGAACATCCTGACGCGCGACGGCCAGCGCTGGACGTTCGACCCCCAGGTGAACTGGGAAGACCCGCAGGCCAGCCTGCTGCTGTTCGCCATTTCCAGCCTGCGCGAGGTGCAGTGGGACGGCACGGCCTACGACGGCATGGATTCCAAATCGGCCTGGTCGGGCGAGGTGATGACCGACCAGTGGATTCACGTGGCGATCGTGAATGACCCCAAGACCTTTGACACCGTGATGTACATCGAAGGCTCGCCCATGCTGCGCAACGTGCAGAAAAAGCCCGGCCTGGCAACGCTGGGCCAGCCCTGGGTGGTGGGTGGCGGCGCCTGGCCCAACATCGTCAAGGACGCCACGGGCAGCAAGCTGGCTGGCTTCGAGTTTCAGCGCGACGACGGATTTCTGGGCAACATCGGCGAGATCCGCATCGTGGCGGCGGCGCTGCCGCCCGAGAAGTGGCTGACCTCGCGCCGGGGCGGCTGAGCTGGCGCGGTTGACTGGGTGGGGCGGCGCTGCCGCCTCATCCCGTCATTGCGGCGAAGGCCGCAATCCACACGGTATCTGCGGGTCAACACCGTGTCAAGGTGACGCCCCATGGATTGCGGCCTTCGCCGCAATGACGAGAGGATGTGAGGGGATTTTCTGATGGCCCGCGCTGTCGTGATTTTTGAAAATATCAATAAAAACGGCGGCTCGCACACATGGCCCACGTCATTTCGTCATTGCCGCCGCGCAGCGGCGAAGTCATTCCGTCATGCGTCAAGAAGCCATCTTTTTGAACGCGAAACGGAATCAGCGCTCGCGAATGCGCGGGTCGAGCAGGTCGCGCAGCCCGTCGCCCAGCAGGTTCAGTCCCAGCACCGACAGCGCGATGGCCACCCCAGGCCACACGGCCAGCAGCGGCGACTGGAACATCAGCGTCTGCGCCTCGGCCAGCATGCGCCCCCAGCTGGGCTGGGGCGGCTGCGTGCC
>JAUNUR010000047.1 GCA_030538085.1 Pseudomonadota bacterium
GAAGCGCAGCGTCACAGAGTTCCCGGTTTCACGCCAAACGCTCAACGCCGAACGCTGAACCTAAAGAAATGTCGCCCTGACCTGAAACAGCTTCTCCACCTCGCGCACCACGCGCTTGTTGGGCAGGAAGATGATCACGTGGTCGTCGGCCTCGATCACCACCTCGTGCGTCGGCACCACGGTGTGCGCGCTAGCGCCATCACCACGCACGATGGCGCCGATGCGCGCACCCGGCGGTAGCTTGATCTGGTCGATGCGCTTGCCCACCAGGTGGCTGGTCTTGGCATCGCCATGGGCCACGCCCTCCAGCGCCTCGGCGGTGCCGCCGCGCAGGCTGTGCACCGCCGCCACGGCACCGCGGCGCACGTGCATCAGCAGCTCGCCGATCACGGCGTGCGCCGGCGAGATGGCGATGTCGATCGTGCTGCCCTGCATCAGGTCGGCGTAGGCGCGGCGGTTGATGAGCGCGATGACGCGGCGCGCGCCCATGCGCTTGGCCAGCATGGCCGAGAGGATGTTGTCCTCGTCGTCGTTGGTGACGGCGATAAACAGGTCCATGTCGGCCACGTTCTCGTCCAGCAGCAGATCCTCGTCGGTGCCGTCGCCCTGCAACACCAGCATCTCGGACGGCAGCTCGCCCGCCAGGTAGTCGCAGCGCTTGCGGTTGCTTTCGATGATCTTCACCTCGCACTGGCCCACCAGGCCGCGCGCCAGCCGCAGGCCCACCTTGCCGCCGCCGGCGATCATCACGCGGCGCACCGGGCGGTCGGGGTTGCCAATGGTGTGCAGCGCGGCGCGCACCGTCTCGCGGCCCGTCAGCACGAACACCTCGTCGCCGGCACGCACGCGCGTCTCGGCCTCCACCGGCAACTCCTGATCACCGCGGTAGATGCCGACGATGCGCATCGGCACGTCGGCACGGTGGGCGCGGAACTCGGCAATGCTGTGGTTGGCCAGGTAGCTGCCCGCCGACACGCGCACCAGAATCAGGTGCGCCTGGCTCTGCGAGAACTTCACCACCTGCAGTGCCTCGGGGTACTCGATGAGCTGGTGGATGGTGTGCGTGACCGACTCCTCGGGGCAGATCACGTGGTCGACCGCGAAGCCGTCCTTTTCCAGCAGCTTGTCGCCCTGGCGGAACTCGGGCGAGCGCAGGCGACCGATGGTCGTGGGGACGCCGAACACGTCGTGCGCGATTTTGCAGGCCACCAGGTTGGTCTCGTCCTGCGGCGTGCAGGCGATGAACAGGTCGCAGTCCTGCGCGCCGGCGCCGCGCAGCACCGAAGGCTGGATGCCGTTGCCGGCCACGCCGCGCAGGTCGAGCCGGTCCTCCAGCATGCGCAGGCGCTCGGGGTCGGGGTCGACCACGGTGATGTCGTTGGCTTCCGACACCAGCGTTTCCGCCACGCTCTCGCCCACGCGGCCAGCGCCGAGGATGATGATTCTCATGTGATGACGCCCGCCAGCCGCATGGGCACGATGACCGTGGTGATGTGCATGGCGAGATGCTCCAGAAAAACCGGGTGGCGCATAAGGCGCGCGGCGGTCATTATGCGCAAGCCTGGTATGCCCGCTACCCGCGCATCACCTCCAGCGCTAGACACAAGTCCTGCCACGCCTTGGCCTTTTCGGGCAGTGCGCGCAGCAGATAGGCCGGGTGGTAGGTAACGACGACGGGCACGCCCTCGTACTGGTGCACGCGCCCGCGCAGGCGGCCGATGGGCTCGGTGGTGCGCAGCAGCGACTGCACGGCGAAGCGGCCCATGGCCAGGATGATCTTCGGGCGCACCAGCGCGACCTGGCGGCGCAGGTAGGGCTCGCACTGGGCGATCTCGTCGGGCTGCGGGTTGCGGTTGCCGGGCGGGCGGCATTTCAGCACGTTGGCGATGTAGACGCCTTGCTTCTCGCGGCCTTGGCCGTCGGCCTTCTCGGAAGCATCGGTTTCCGGCCCCAGGGCTGCCTGCCGCGACACGCCGATGGCGGCCAGCATGTTGTCGAGCAGCTTGCCGGCCTGGCCAACGAAGGGCTGGCCCTGACGGTCTTCGTTTTCGCCGGGCGCCTCACCAATGACCATCCAGTCGGCCACGCGGGCGCCGACGCCGAACACGGTCTGCGTGCGGCCAGCGCACAGCCCGCAGGCACGGCAGGCGGCCACCGTCGACTCCAGCGTGGCCCAATCCATGTCGGCCACGCCTTCAGGGCGCGGGCCAAGGGCGCTGGCGGGCACGGGCGCCACGGCGGCCTCGCGCGGCGCGGCGGGCCGGAGCGGGGCAACGGGCGGGCGGGCGGTTGGCGGCGCTTGATCCGCGGGCACGCGGGTTTCAGCGGCTTGTGTTTCAGCGCCAGCCTCCCCGGCCTCGGCGCGTCGGCGTGTTCTCGCCGCCGGCAGCCGCGGCCTGATGCCCATCTCCGCCAGCATGGCGCGCTGGCGCTCATCCAGATGCAGCGTCATGCACCATCCTCCAGCGGCAGGCTCATGACCACGGCGTCTTCGCGCTGGCCGCCACCGGCGGGGTAATAGGCCTTGCGCAGGCCCACTTGCGCAAAACCATGGCGCAGGTACACCTGCCGCGCCCGCGTGTTGCCAGCGCGCACTTCCAGCCACAGCCAGCGCGCGCCGCGACCGCGCGACCACAGCACCAGCGCATCGAGCATGACCAGCGCCCAGCCCTGCCGCTGGTGAACGGGCGCAACGGTGATGTTGAGCAAATGCACCTCCTCGAATCCGGGCATGGCGACGAAGTAGCCCAGCAGTTCGTCACTACCACTCGGCAGCGCGCCCATCAGGCACAGCGCCAGATGGCCCGCCGCCAGCGTGTCGGTGAAGTTGCCGCGCGTCCATGGGTGGCCGTGAACCGCTTGCTCGACGGCCAGCACGGCGTCCAGGCGCTCGGGCGTCATCGGCTCGAAGCGCGCCTCAGCCATCGGCTGGGCGGGTAGCCAGCCGGTGGGGGCGGGCGAGAGAACGGCACTCATGTCGGGATATCAGGCATTCGAGGGGAAAGGGTGGCTGGGCAAGGGTGCCCTCGCGATCCCTCCGCGGGGCGGCTTCAGCGGCGATTTCGCTCCGCCGTCGTCTGCGCCACTTTATCGCGGATGTAAAGCGGCAGCGCCTGCTCGGCCGGCACCGCCTGGCCGGCGGTCAGCAAGGCCGGCGCCAGGTCGAGCAGCGCCTCGGCGGTGGGCAGCACGTCGGCGCGCGGCAGGGCGCGCACGGCCTCGGGCAGCCGGTCCTCGTACACGCGGGCGGCATTGCCGGCCAGCAGCGCGCCGGCTGGTGGCGTGGTCAGTGCCTCGGGTGGCAGCACGGCGGGGACGGCCAGCGTTTGCCAGCCGGCGGCGGGCAGCCAGGCGTATTCGGCGGCATAGACCTCGCCCATGCGCGCATCCAGCAACGCCAGCACGCGCAATGCTTCCTTTTCGCCATGCCAGTCCGGTAGGGCTGCGGTGTGCTGGCGGGCCGCCTCGGCCACGGCCAGCAGCGTGTCGACCGGCAGCACCGGTACTCCGGCGCCCCAACCCAGCCCCTGCGCCACCGAGCACGCCGTGCGCAAGCCGGTGAACGACCCCGGCCCGCGCCCGAACACGATGGCGCGCAAATCTGGCAAGGCCAGCCCCGCCCGCGCCAGCAGCGCCTGCACGGCGGGAATCAGCGCCGCCGACGCCTGCGCGCCACCCGCGCCCGCGTGCGTGAAGCGCGCGCCATCGCCGCCGCGCTGCACGGCAACGGACAGGTGCTCGGTGCTGGTGTCGAAGGCCAGCAGGTTCAGCTCACCGTGGTTCATGAGTGTTTTTGGGCACTTTCCCTTGCCCTATTAGCGTTAGCGCAAGCAGCTATCAAAATAGAAGCGAATGACTTGCCGCCGAAACAACGGTGGCGGCCCGCGTCGATTATCCGACGGGTGTTCCGGCCTTCAAGTCGTCCGCCCCACCGCGTGCACGGGCAGCGCTAGTACGCCAACCCGGAGATTTCGAAACGTGAACGCGCGCCTTACCCTGGGGCCGAATCCATCATTTTCACCATGTTCCGAAATCTCCGGGTTGGCGTACTAGACTCGCGCCCGTGATGTACCTCCGCCTTGCTTCTTGCCGCCCGTTCGTTGCCTTGCTGGGCATCTTGGCCGCTTCTGCGGCCTGGTCGCAGGACGGGGCGCTGCCTCCCGACGTCAGCCAGGCCCTGGCCCGCGCCGGCGTGCCGGCCAGCGCGGTGGCGATGGTGGTGGCGCCGCTGCCGCCGCCACCCGGCACGGTGACCCGAGCGCCCGAGCCCGTCAACCCGGGGGGCGAGGGCAACCCCGCGCCCGCCGCCGCTGGCATGGCGCTGCCCGCGCCGCGCCTGTCCTGGCAGGCCGACGTGCCGATGAACCCAGCCTCGGTGATGAAGCTGGTGACCACTTACGCGGGCGTCGACCTGCTGGGGCCAGCCCACTTCTGGAAGACGCGCGTCTACACCCAGGGCTACGTGCGCGATGGCGTGCTGAACGGCAACCTGCTGATTCAGGGCAGCGGCGACCCCAAGCTGGTGCTGGAGCGCCTGCACGAGCTGATGCGCGCTATCCAGGACAAGGGCATCCGCCTGGTCAAGGGCGACATCCTGCTGGACAACAGCGTCTTCCGTCTGCCCAGGCACGATGCCGCCGCCTTCGACGACGACCCCCTGCGCCCATACAACGCCGGGCCGGACGGACTGCTGGTGAACTTCAAGGCGCTGATCTTCAAGTTCATCCCCGATCCGGTCAGCCGGCGCGTGCGGGTGGAGACCGAGCCGCCCATCGCCGGCGTAGACATTCCCGCCGAGGTATCTGGTGCTGGCGGCGCCTGCGGCAACTGGCGCGCCCGGTTGGCTGCCGACTTCACCGACCCCAACCGCGTCAGCTTCTCCGGCCGCTACCCCCTGAGTTGCGGCGAACAGCAATGGGGCATCGCCTACGTCGACCCCGCCAGCTATGCGCCGCGCGTGATCGAGGCCATGTGGCGCGCCGCGGGCGGCGCCCTGACCGGGCAGGTCAAGTGGATCGACCAGCCCGCCACGGGCCAGCCACTTCTGACCGGTTTTTCGCTGCCGCTGGCGGACATCGTGGCCGACATCAACAAATTCTCGAACAACGTGATGGCGCAGCAACTGTTTCTCACGTTGTCGGCGGCGGGCGACGGGCGCGGCAGCTTCGCCGAATCGCGCACCCGGATCAAGCGCTGGTGGCGCGAGCGCTTCGGCATGCGCGCCACGCCGGAGGTCGAGAACGGCTCGGGCCTGTCGCGCAACGAGCGGGTCACAGGGGCGTCGCTGGTCGCGCTGCTGCAGCATGCCGCCGGTCACCCCAATGGCGCGGTGTTCGAGCATTCACTGTCGATCGCCGGCGTGGATGGCACCACGCGCCGCATGGCAACGCGCAGCCCGTCGTCGGCAGCTATCGGCAACGCACGCTTGAAAACCGGCACCCTGCGCGACGTGGTGGCCATTGCCGGCTACGCATACGGCCACTCGGGGCGCAACTATGCGGTGGTGGGCATCATCAACCACCCCAATGCCGCTGCCGCGCGGCCAGCGCTGGACCGGCTGGTGGAGTGGGCGGTGCGAGACAGCTCCCCTTGAATCGCCTGCGGTGGCCTTTCATACCGTTTCGCGCTCCAAACGATGACGAATGACCGCGGCTGGCGCCGCATGACAAAGAATTCATTTGTCATCTCAAAAGCCAAGGCGCATCAAATCAGCCCCGCCACCGCCTCTTCCATCTCCGTTGTCGATGCTCGCCCACCCAGATCCGGCGTGCGTGGCCCTTGGGCCAGCACCTGCTCGCCCAGGAATTGCAGCATCAACGCGGCCGACCAGATCATGGCGACGGGGTTGGCGATGTTCTGGCCGTAAATGTCGGGCGCGCTGCCATGCACCGGCTCGGACAGGCTGGGAAACTGGCGTTCTGGGTTGGCAAGCTGAGGATTCGCTCTGAACGCCGCATCGATATTCATCTGGCGCTGCTCAGTCTGGCTTGCTGCGTCATCTGCATTCGCAACCTTCCAGCGTTTTGTTAGCCGCTCTAAGTCCAACTTCAGTGATGTTCCGCAAAAGCCGCCGCCAGGCTTGAAATCAGCAAAAACGCCTTTATCATTAGCACTCGCTGGAGAGGAGTGCTAGCAAGCACGCTCTTTCCATCGCTTTCCGGCTGGCAGGCACCCTTCGCGGAGGCTGTGACTGGCCAAAAAATCTTTGCATATCTTGAACTTAGGAGCACCCATGAAACTGCGCCCTCTCGCCGATCGTGTGATCGTCAAGCGCCTGGAGAACGAAACCAAGACCGCCTCCGGCATCGTGATTCCCGACAACGCCGCCGAAAAACCCGATCAGGGTGAAGTGCTGGCCGTGGGTCCGGGCAAGATCAACGACAAAGGTGAAGTCTCCGCCATGAACGTGAAAGTGGGCGACCGTGTGCTGTTCGGCAAGTACAGCGGCCAGACCGTGAAGGTCGATGGCGACGAACTGCTGGTCATGAAGGAAGACGACCTGTTCGCCGTGGTTGAGAAGTGATTTTTCTGGGTTGAGCGTTCAGCGTTCGGCGTTGAGCGCGAAGTCCAAACCCCTAGTTTTTGTTGAGCCCCGGCTGTTCACGCTGAACGCCCAGCGCTCAACGCCCAACGGAGAATTTTGAAATGGCAGCAAAAGACGTAGTTTTCGGTACCGATGCCCGCGCCCGCATGGTCGAGGGCGTGAACATTCTGGCCAACGCGGTCAAGACTACCTTGGGCCCCAAGGGCCGCAACGTGGTGCTGGAGCGCAGCTTCGGCGCCCCCACGGTGACCAAGGACGGCGTGTCGGTCGCCAAGGAAATCGAGCTGAAGGACAAGCTGCAGAACATGGGCGCGCAGATGGTCAAGGAAGTGGCTTCCAAGACCAGCGACAACGCCGGTGACGGCACCACCACCGCCACCGTGCTGGCCCAGGCCATCGTGCGCGAAGGCATGAAGTACGTGGCCGCCGGCATGAACCCGATGGATCTGAAGCGCGGTATCGACAAGGCCGTCGCCACCCTGGTCGAGCAGCTCAAGAAGGCCTCCAAGGCCACCACCACATCCAAGGAAATCGCCCAGGTCGGCTCCATCTCCGCCAACAGCGACGAGTCGATCGGCAAGATCATCGCCGACGCCATGGACAAGGTGGGCAAAGAGGGCGTGATCACCGTCGAGGACGGCAAGAGCCTGGACAACGAACTGGACGTGGTTGAAGGCATGCAGTTCGACCGCGGCTACCTGTCGCCCTACTTCATCAACAACCCCGAGAAGCAGGCCGCGATCCTGGACAACCCCTATGTGCTGCTGTTCGACAAGAAGATCAGCAACATCCGCGAGCTGCTGCCCACGCTGGAAGCCGTGGCCAAGGCTGGCCGTCCGCTGCTGATCATCGCCGAAGAGGTCGAAGGCGAGGCCCTGGCAACGCTGGTGGTGAACACCATCCGCGGCATCCTGAAAGTGGTGGCCGTCAAGGCACCGGGCTTCGGCGACCGCCGCAAGGCCATGCTGGAAGACATCGCCATCCTGACCGGCGGCAAGGTGATCGCCGAGGAAGTGGGCCTGAGCCTTGAGAAAGTCACCCTGGCCGACCTGGGTCAGGCCAAGACGATCGAAGTGGGCAAGGAAAACACCACCATCATCGACGGCGCCGGCAAGGCCGAGGACATCGAGGCGCGCGTCAAGCAGATCCGCGTGCAGATCGAGGAAGCCACCAGCGACTACGACCGCGAGAAGCTGCAAGAGCGCGTGGCCAAGCTGGCCGGCGGCGTGGCCGTGATCAAGGTCGGTGCCGCGACTGAAGTGGAAATGAAGGAGAAGAAGGCCCGCGTGGAAGACGCCCTGCACGCCACCCGCGCCGCAGTGGAAGAAGGCATCGTGGCCGGTGGTGGCGTGGCGCTGCTGCGTGCCCGTCAGGCCGCTGGCGAGATCAAGGGTGCCAACCCCGATCAGGACGCCGGCGTGAAGCTGGTGCTGAAAGCCATCGAATCGCCCCTGCGCGAGATCGTCATCAACGCCGGCGACGAAGCCAGCGTGGTGGTGAACAAAGTGTTGGAAGGCAAGGGCAACTTCGGCTTCAACGCCGCCAACGGCGAGTACGGCGACATGATCGAGATGGGCATTCTGGACCCGACGAAGGTCACGCGCACCGCGCTGCAAAACGCCGCCTCCGTGGCCAGCCTGATGCTGACGACTGAAGTGATGGTCGCCGAAGCACCGAAGGAAGACGCGCCTGCCGGCATGCCGGGTGGCATGGGCGGCATGGGTGGCATGGACGGGATGATGTAAATTCCGCGTGCGACCGCCCCGTCGGCCACGGCCGATGGGGTGGCGTCCCGGCAAAAACAAAGCCGCTGGCCCTTGTGGGCCAGCGGCTTTTTTTATGGAGATCGTGGTTCAGCAACAGCGGCCGATGCCGCCTTCGTAGCGCGCGCGCTGGCGATCCAGGAAGAACTCCTCGTACGTCATCGCGGTCTTGTCGGGATGGTTCTGCCGCATGTGCTGCAAGTAGGTGTCGTAACTGGGCACGCCCACCATCAGGCGGGCGGTCTGGCCCAGATAACTGCCGGCAATTCGCAATTTGCTCAGCATGGTTCGTCCCTCAATGCCCCGCCGCCACGGCGCCCGCGGGCATCGGCGCATAGGGCGTTTCGTTCACCGTGGGCTGCGTATTGCCCAGCGAGCGCAACGAAGTACGGATGCCATACGCCACCACCACCACCACCACGGCCATGAATAGGCCGGTCAGGGCCGCGTCGAGCCGGTTGTTGAAGATCAGCTGATCCATCGCCGCCATCGACTTCGCCGGCGCCAGCAGCTGGCCGGCGTCGCGCGCGGCGGCGAACTTGTTGGCCAGCGCGAGGAAGCCCACTTTCGGGTCGCTGCTGAAAATCTTCAGCGCGCCGGCGTACATGGTGGTCACCAGCAGCCACAGCGTGGGCACGATGGCCACCCAGGCGTAGCGCTCCTTCTTCATCTTGAACAGCACGGTGGCGCACAGCGTCAGCGCGATGGCGGCCAGCATCTGGTTGGCGATGCCGAACAGCGGCCACAGCGTGTTGATGCCGCCCAGTGGATCGACCACGCCCTGATAGAGGAAGTAGCCCCACAAGGCCACGCAGACCGCGGTGGCGATCAGGTTGGCGGGCAGCGAATCGGTGCGTTTGAGCGCGGGCATGAAGTTGCCCAGCAGATCCTGCAGCATGAAGCGGCCCGCGCGCGTGCCGGCATCGACGGCGGTGAGGATGAACAGCGCCTCGAACAGGATGGCGAAGTGGTACCAGAAGGCCATCATGCCTTCGCCACCGATCACCTGATGCAGGATGTAGGCCATGCCCACGGCCAGCGTGGGCGCGCCGCCCGCGCGCGAGATAATGGAGTTCTCGCCCACGTCCTTGGCGGCCTGCACCAGCACGTCGGGCGTGACGGCGAAGCCCCAGCCGTTGATGACCTGCGCGGCCTGCTCGGGCGTGGTGCCGATCACGGCCGCCGGGCTGTTCATGGCGAAGTACACGCCGGGGTCGATCACGCAGGCGGCGATGAGCGCCATGATGGCGACCATCGACTCCATCAGCATGCCGCCGTAGCCGACCAGGCGCGCCTGGGTTTCGTTTTCCAGCATCTTGGGCGTGGTGCCCGAGGAAATCAGCGCGTGAAAGCCCGACACGGCGCCACAAGCGATGGTGATGAACAGGAACGGGAACAGGTTGCCCGACCAGGCTGGCCCGGTACCGTCGATGAAACGGGTGAGCGCCGGCATCTGCATGCTGGGCGCGACGAGCATCACTCCCAGCGCCAAACCCAGGATGGTGCCGATCTTGAGGAAGGTGGACAGGTAGTCGCGTGGCGCCAGCAGCAGCCACACCGGCAGCACGGCGGCAACGAAACCGTAGCCGATCAGCGCCCAGGTGAGTTGCACGCCGCTCAGGTCGAAGTAGGGCGCCCACACCGGATCTCTGGCAACCAGGCCGCCCAGGTAGATGGCCAGGATCAGCAAAATGAAGCCGACCACCGAAATCTCGCCGATGCGCCCCGGGCGCAGGTAGCGCATGTACAGCCCCATGAAAACGGCGATGGGTACCGTGGCGACCACGGTGAACGTGCCCCACGGGCTGTGCGTGAGCGCCTTGACCACGATCAGCGCGAGCACCGCCAGGATGATGATCATGATCATGAAGGTGCCGAACAGGCCGATGACGCCGGCCACCGGCCCCATCTCGGACTTGATCAGATCGCCCAGCGAACGCCCATCGCGGCGCGTGGACACGAACAGCACCATGAAGTCCTGCACCGCGCCGGCGAAGACCACGCCGGCCAGAATCCACAGCATGCCGGGCAGGTAGCCCATCTGCGCCGCCAGCACCGGTCCCACCAGCGGCCCCGCGCCGGCGATGGCCGCGAAGTGGTGGCCGAACAGCACGTACTTGTTGGTGGGCACGTAATCCAGCCCATCGTTGTGCCGCCAGGCCGGCGTCATGCGGGTGGCGTCGAGCGCCAGCACCTTCTCGGCGATGAACTTGCTGTAGAAACGGTAGCCGATCAGATAGACACACACTGCGGCCACCACCACCCACAGCGCGTTGATGCTTTCGCCACGCACCAGCGCGATGTAGGCCAGCACGGCCGCGCCCAGCACGGCTACCGCTGCCCAGCCCAATTGGGTCAGTACACGATTCATCATTCCCTCCGTTACTTCACTTTGGGGTCTTCAGACCACCCAGTGATCTTCGAAGGCCACGGCGCGAATCATATTCCTGCGGCCGAGGAGCATGGGAACAGCTTCATGTCCGCAAGGACGAACAACGCCGCTTGGGCAGCGCGCCAGCGCGGTGTGATCGGGTGCATGGCGCGCTCATTCAACTTCAAGATCAAAGTGAAACCACTTCCTCGTCATTCCAGCGAGGGCCTACCCCGCACCACGAGACGGAACCGGAATCCAGACGGCACATGCAGGAAAACTGGGAACCCCAGCTTTCGCCAGGATGACGGTCATGGATGTTTTGAAGCGGGAATGGGTTGCCCAAGGATGACAAGCGATCAACCGCCGTTTCCAGGCTCAACGGCGCACATGCCGCACCAGTCCGATGGTCGAACTGTCCCAGCCTTCCATGGCCGCGGCGCCGCTCAACGCCGATGCAATCTCGCCCGCGTGCCGCTTGCCCAGTTCCACCCCCCACTGGTCGAAACTGTTCACGCCCCACAGCGCGCCCAGTACGAAGGCGCGGTGCTCGTACAGCGCCAATAGCGCGCCCAGGCTGCGCGGCGACAGCTCGGGCAGCAACAACACCGTCGACGGCCGGTTGCCCGGGAAATGGCGCTCGGGCGCATCGCCTTCCTGCCCCATCATCAGGGCGCGTGCCTGGGCCAGGGCATTGGCCAGCAACTGGGTGTGGTGGCCTGGCAGCATGTGCGCGGGCTGGCACGCCAGGATGAACTCGACCGGCACCACATCGCTGCCCTGGTGCAGCATCTGGAAAAAGGCGTGCTGACCGTTGCTGCCGACCTCGCCCCAGGTAATGGGCGCGGATTGAAACGGCAGCACGCGGCCACGCGCATCGATGCGCTTGCCGTTGCTCTCCATTTCCAGTTGCTGCAGATAGGCCGGCAGGCGACGCAGACCGTGGTGGTACGGCGCCACGCAGCGGCTGCCGAAGCCATGAAAATTGCGGTACCAAAGATCAAGCAGCGCCAGCTGTACCGGCAGGTTGCCTGTCAGTGGCGCCTGGGCAAAGTGTTCGTCCATGGCCCGCGCGCCTGCCAGCAGGTCATGGAACGCCGCCGATCCGATGGCGATGGCAATGGGCAAGCCAATGGGCGACCACAGCGAATAACGCCCACCCACGCCCTCATCGAAGGCAAAGCAGCGCCCCGCGCCAAAGGCCTCGACGGCGGCGGCATTGGAGCTGACCGCGACGAAGTGGCGCGCCACGTCAGTGCCGCCCTGGGCGCTGAACCAGGCGCGCGCCGAGGCGGCGTTCTGCATGGTTTCGGCGGTGCCGAAGCTCTTGGAGGCAACGATGAACAACGTGCTGTCCACGTCCAGTTGCGGCAGCAACTCCGCCAGTTCATGCCCGTCCATGTTGGCCACGAAGTGCACGCGGGGGCCGCTGGTCACGCCACTGGCCCGTAGCGCCGTCACTACCAGCCGCGGCCCTAGGTCAGAGCCGCCGACACCCAGGTTCACGACATCGGTGATGGCCTGATCGGCACGTACCCTGTCCGCGTAGGCCAACATGGCCGATTGAGTACCGGTGATTTCACGCCGCAGATCAACTATATTTTCAGGAGCGCCCTGCGATTGCTCAGCGTGCGATGTGGCCCGATTTGACTTAGAACGCCACTGCACGTGCGTGACGGCGCGGTTCTCGCTTGTGTTGATGCGCTCGCCCGCCAGCATGGCATCGCGCAGCACGGTCACACCGCACTCCTGGGCCAGTTGCGTCAGCAGATGCCGCGCCTCGTCGTCGATCAGGTTCTTCGACAGGTCGGCGTGCACCTGGGGTACATCCAGGCTGAAGCTTGCAGCCCGGCCCGCGTCCTGTGCAAACGCCTGGCGCAAGTCGAACGCACCAGCGCCCGTGAAGCGCTGCGTGAAGTGCCGTTGCAACGCCGCCCAGGCGAGCGTTTCGTCGCAACGCGGTCGGTGGCGCCAGTTCATGGGCTTACGCGGCTCAGGCCGCCTGCATCAGCGCTTCGAGCTTTTCGGCATCGGCGATGAAGGCGCGGATGCCCTCGGCCAGCTTCTCGGTGGCCATGGCGTCCTGGTTCAGGGCCAGGCGGAAGGCCGCTTCGTCGTATTGCACGGCGGGCAGGTCGAGCGCCTTGGCGGCGTCGGCATCCAGCGCGCGCGGCAGCGGCGCCTCGGTGGCGGCCAGCTGCCCCAGCAACTCGGGGCTGATGGTGAGCAGGTCGCAACCCGCCAGCGCGGTGATCTGACCAATGTTGCGAAAACTCGCGCCCATCACCTCGGTGGCGATGCCGTGGCGCTTGTAGTGGTTGAAGATGCGGGTGACGGACTGCACGCCGGGATCGTTGGCGCCGGCCATGGCGGCTTCGTCCCACGCCGTGCCAGCCTGCTTTTTGTACCAGTCGTAGATACGTCCAACGAACGGCGAAATGAGTTGCACCTTGGCCTGCCCGCAGGCCACCGCCTGGCAGAAGCTGAACAGCAGCGTGAGGTTGCAGTTGATGCCGCGCTGCTGCAGCCGCTCGGCGGCGCGGATGCCTTCCCAGGTACTGGCGATCTTGATGAGCACGCGGTCGATGGGCACGCCAGCGGCCTGGTACAGCTCGATCAGGCGCTCGGCGCGCGTGTAAGTGGCGTCTTCGTCGAAGGACAGGCGCGCATCCACTTCGGTGGATACACGGCCGGGGATGATCGATAGGATCTCGGTGCCAAAGCGCACCAGCAGCCGGTCAACCACCTCGTCCAGCGGTTTGCCGCGGTAGGTGGTCACGGTTTCGTGCAGCAGCGGCGCGTACTCGGGCTTCTGCACCGCCTTCAGGATGAGCGAAGGGTTGGTGGTGGCGTCCTGCGGCTGGAACGCCGCCAGCTGGCGGAAGTCGCCCGTATCGGCGACGACGGTGGTGGTCTGCTTGAGAGCGTCGAGCTGGTTCATGGGCACTGATTATCCGCGCCCAACACCACAAGTTTGGTGACAGGTGTTCAGCGGCGCATGAGAAAGCCGCTGGCAACGGCCACGGCTTCGTCATCGGTTTGCACCGCGCCAGGCGCGCCACCCTTGCCCCACAGCACGCCGCCCCAGCCCATCGACAGGAACTCGGCGCACAGGCGCACCGATTCAATCATGGGCTGTGCCTTGGCGCGGTCGCCGCTGGTGGTGATGAGGTGCAGGCGCTTTTGCGCCATCTGTTCCTTGAAGGGCACGTCAGGCGTGCGCATCCAGCCGCTCCAGTGGTCAAGGTAGGTCTTGAGGTTGCTGGGGATGCTGTACCAATACACCGGCGAGACGAAGACCAGGTCGGTGCAGGCCAGTGTGGCGTCCAGCAAGGTTTTTAGGTCGCCCTCGGGCGGCGCATAAGTGCCGGTGGTGTGGCGGCAATCAACGAACGGCGGCAGCGCCATGCCGGCCAGGCGCAGCCATTGCTGCTGCACCTCGGGCGCCAGCGTGGTGGCTGCCTGCCGCGCCAGCCACTCGGTGTTGCCAACGTGGCCCGGCTCGCGCGTGGAAGCCACCAGAAAAAGAAAGCGGCGATCACTCATGGTCAAAACATCTTTCAGCGCTTGCCCGACAAGCGCGGGTAGCTATGCAAACAATAGTCCATCAGATGCGCCCCTCTTCCACCGCATGGCAGGCTACCTCGATGCCGTGCAGGCGCAGCATCTGCGGCCGTTCAGCCCGGCAGCGGGCGTTGGCGTGAGGGCAGCGAGGGTGGAATGCGCAGCCCGTGGGCGGGTTCAGCGGGTTGGGCACCTCGCCCTGCACGGGCGTGCGGGCGCGGCCGGTGTCGTGCATCTTCGGAATCGCATCCAGCAACATGCGCGTGTACGGGTGGTGCGGCGTGCTGAACAGCGCCGTCTTGGGCGCCAGCTCGACAATGCGGCCCAGATACATCACGCCAACCTGGTCACTCACGTGGCGCACCACGGCCAGGTTGTGGCTGATGAACAGGTAGGTCAGGCCCTGCTCGCGCTGCAGGTTCTTCATGATGTTGAGCACCTGCGCCTGCACCGACACATCAAGCGCGCTGGTCGGCTCGTCGCACACCAAAAACTCGGGGCTGGTGGCCAGTGCGCGCGCAATCGAGATGCGCTGGCGCTGGCCGCCCGAGAACTGATGCGGGTACTTGGTCATGTCAGCAGCCGACAGGCCCACCGACTGCAGCAGTTCGCCCACGCGCTGCTCCTGCGCCGCGCGGCCCTGCACCGTGGCGTGTTCGCGCATGGGCTCGGCGATGATCTCGCCGACCTTCCAGCGCGGATTGAGGCTGGCGTACGGGTCCTGAAAAATCATCTGGATACGCTCGCGCAGCTTGCGCGCGCGCTGGCTGCCGGCTTTGAAGGCGGCGTGCGCATCCTGTCCATCGAAGTGGAAACTGCCGCGCGTGGGCTCGTACAGGCCCACCAGCAGGCGCGCGGCGGTGCTTTTGCCGCAGCCCGATTCGCCCACCAGCGCCAGTGTCTGGCCCTTCTGGATGGTGAAGGTGGCGTCATCCACCGCGTGCAGCAACTGGCGTGGCTTGCGTTCCAGAATGCGGTTGAGCAGCGGCGGCGAGACGTCGAAAGTCTTGGCCAGGCCGGCAGCGCGCACCAGCGGCTCGCTCGCGACTTCGGCGCTGCCGACCGATGGGACGGCTTCCAGAGCGGCGCTCATGCCCGAACCTCCTGGTTGTTCGCGGGGTGATCGGCAGGCCGCGGAGCAGGCCATGCGGGGGCGCCGTGGCCGGGGTCTCCCCGGCCACCAGCGCCGTCCCCCTGGGGGGAAGACGCCGCAGGCGGCTCAGGGGGGGATGCATGTAACCAGCAGGCGGCGCGCGTGGCGCCGGCGTTCATCAGCTCGGGGCGTTCGACACGGCAGCGGTCGAATACCTTCGGGCAGCGTGGGTTGAACGCGCAGCCGGGCGGAATGGCGTTCAGCCGTGGCATGGCGCCGTCGATCTGGTACAGCTCGTCACGCTCACTCGCCATGTCGGGAATGGCGGCCATCAGGCCCGCCGTATAAGGATGCGCCGGATGGTTGATGACCTCGTGCACCGGGCCGATTTCGGCAATGCGGCCGGCATACATCACGGCCACGCGGTCGCAAGTCTCGGCGATCACGCCCATGTCGTGCGTGATCAGCATCACCGCCGCGCCGCGCTCCTGGCACACTTTCTTCAAGAGCTGGATGATCTGCGCCTGGATCGACACGTCGAGCGCAGTGGTCGGCTCGTCGGCCACGATCAGCTTGGGCTCGGCGGCCAGTGCCAGCGCGATCACCACGCGCTGGCGCATGCCGCCGCTGAACTGGTGCGGATAGTGGTCGATGCGCTCCTCGGCGGCCGGGATGCCGGTGTCCTTCAGCAGATCAATGGCCCGCTGGCGCGCCTCGGCGGCGCTGATCGGCAGGTGCGTCTGGATGGTTTCGATGAGCTGGCGGCCGACGCTGTACAGCGGGTTCAGCGATGTCAGCGGGTCCTGAAAGATGGCACCGATCTGCCGGCCGCGCACGTGGCGCATTTCCTCGTGCGGCAGGTTGTCGATGCGACGGCCCTCCAGCACGATCTCGCCACCCGCCACGCGGCCCGGCGGTTCCAGCAGACCGATGATGGACGCGCCCGTGAGCGACTTGCCCGCGCCCGATTCGCCCACCACACCCAGGATTTCCCCGGGTGCGATATCGAACGAAATATCGTCCAGCGCGCACAGCGTACCGTGGCGGTTCGGGAATTCGACGATAAGGTTCTTGACTTCGAGCAGGGCCATCAGTGTTTCGCCTTCGAGGGAGCGATGACGCAATGACCGCATGGCTGCGCCATGGCGATGACAGCGCCGCGCGCCATGACCGAAAGCGTCATTTCGTCATTGAGGCCGCGCAGCGGCAAAGTCATTTCGTCATGCATTTCAACGCAGCCGTGGATTGAGCGCATCGCGCAACCAGTCACCCAGCAGGTTCACCGACAGCGCGATCAGCACCAGCATGACACCGGGGAAAATAGTGATCCACCATTCACCCGAGAACAGGTAATCGTTGCCGACGCGGATCAGCGTACCGAGCGACGGTGACGTGGGCGGCACGCCCACACCCAGGAACGACAGCGTGGCCTCGGTGAGGATGGCCGTGGCCACGTGAATGGTGGCCAGCACCAGCACCGGCCCCGTCACGTTGGGCAGCACATGCCGCAGCATGATGCGCCACGAGGGAACACCAGTCACGCGCGCGGCCTGCACATATTCCTTGTTGCGTTCCACCATGGTGCTGCCGCGCACCGTGCGGGCGTATTGCACCCAGCCCGTGAGTGAAATGGCAACGATCAGCACGCCGAAAGCCAGTGACTCGTCGGCATCGGGGAACATGGCGCGCCCCACGCCAGCGATCAGCAGTGCCACCAAGATGGCCGGGAACGACAGCATCACGTCGCACAGGCGCATCAGAAAAGCGTCGATCCAGCCGCCCTTGAAGCCGGCGATAAGGCCCAGCAGCACCCCCACCACCACCGAGATCAGCACTGACACGATGCCCACCACCAGTGAAATACGCGCGCCGTACATCAGCGCTGACAGAATGTCGCGCCCCTGGTCGTCGGTGCCCAGCAGGTACCTGGCGCTGCCGGTTTCGATCCAGGCGGGTGGCAGCCGTGAATCAGACAATTCCAGCGTGGTCAGGTCCAGCGGGTTGTGCGGCGCCACCCAGGGAGCAAACAGCGCGCAGAAAACGCAGACGAAGGCAATGGCCGCCGCCACGATGGCCATGGGCGAAGTGCGAAAACTGTGGCCGACATCGCTGTCCCACCAGCGGGTCATAAAACTGCTCATGAATCAATAGCTTTTGATGACGTTCCAGCCGTGCTCCGGGGAGTTTCTTGAAGAAGACTCACAAGCTTCAGTGACCGCTTGCCCTGGCCACGCGCAAACGCGGATCGACCACGGCATACAGCATGTCCACCACCAGGTTGATGACGACGAAAATCAACGCGATCAGGCACAAATAGGCCGCCATCACCGGCACATCGGCGAAGGTAACGGCCTGAATGAACAGCAGGCCCATGCCCGGCCACTGGAACACCGTCTCGGTGATGATGGCAAAAGCGATCAATCCACCCAGTTGCAAGCCCGTGATGGTCATCACCGGCACCAGCGTGTTCTTGAGAGCATGGCCGAAATAGATCGCGCGGTCAGTCAGACCACGGGCACGCGCGAACTTGATGTAATCAGTGCGCAGCACCTCCAGCATTTCAGCGCGTACCAGCCGCATGATGAGCGTGAGCTGAAAAATCGCCAGCGTGATGGCCGGCAAAATCATGTGCGTCCAGCCATTGACGGTGAACAGCCCCGAACTCCACCAGCCGAATTGCACTGTCTCGCCACGCCCAAAGCTGGGCAGCCATCCCAGCCAGACGGAAAAGATCAGGATCAAAAGAATGCCAATCAGGAAAGTGGGCAGCGACACGCCCAGAAGCGACGCCGTCATGAACACCTGGCTGATGAAGGTGCCGCGCTTGAGAGCCGCATAAACGCCCATCGGAATACCGACCAGAAGCGCCAGCGCCGCGGCCACCACGGCCAGCTCGAACGTGGCTGGGAAGCGCTCGCCCAACAGGCGCGACACCTTGGCGCCTTGCCGCAGACTGAGACCGAACTCCCCCTGCGCCGCGTTCACCAGAAAGTGCCAGAACTGAACGAAGAAAGGCTGATCCAGCCCCAGATCGACACGCAACTGCTGAATCTGCTCAGGCGTGGCGTCCTGCCCCAGCATCATCAAGACCGGGTCGCCCACGTACTGAAACAACAGGAAAGCGATGAAGGCCACCGACACCATCACGATGATGGCCTGGATCAGGCGGCGAAGTATGAAAGCACCCATGCGTTAGAAAATGTAGCAACCTGGCGATGCTATCAGAGGCCTTGGCGCTGAAGGCATAGGTGATACGCTGACATGGTGGATGAAAGTGCAGCGAACCAAGAGAGCTTTTCTTGCAAAGAAAAAAGCCGCCCGAAGGCGGCTTTTAAGTTCGGATCATGGGCTGCCCATTCAGGCAGCGTCACGATCAGAAGTTGTGGCGAACACCGATACCGTAGTTGTTGGTGTCGTCCGAGCGCAGGAAAGCGCCGTAGACGAAGGTACGCTTGGACAGCGCGTACTTGGCTTCCAGCAGACCGTTGGTGTACTTTTTGCGGTTGTTGGAGTGCTTGGTGTCACGCGTGAAGTCAGCCGTGAACGAGAAGGCGCCGGTCGTGAAGGTGCCACCCAGCGAGAAGCCGCGACGACCCATGTCCTTGGCGTCGTTGTACGAAGCAGCCAGGGCGAAGTTGCCGAAGTTGTACTTGGCACCCAGAGCCATGTTGGTCTCGTTGTCCTGCACCTTGTTGGCCGAGAAGCCAATACCCAGAGGACCGTTCGCGTAGATCACGTTCAGGTCGTACTTGCGGCCACCCCTGCCAGTGATGTTCTTGGGGTCATCGCCTTTGGCACGGAAGCCCAGCTCAGCACTGAAGCCGCCGAAGTTGGGCGTCTTGTAGCTGAACATGCTGTCGTTACGAGTGCCAGCACCAGCGGCGCCATAGGTGGTGGCCACCACCGAATAGTTGGCGGCGCCAGTCAGTTCCCAAGTGGCCACACCGTAGAAGCTGGGGCTCAGCGAGCGGCCCATCTTGAAGGTACCCCAGTTGCCACCCAGCCACAGGTTGGCGGCACGCTGCCAGAAGGCATCGTCAGCTTGACCACCGTCCAGATCCAGGCCGGTTTCGAAGTTGAAGCCAGCCTTCAGGCCGCCACCCAGATCCTCAACACCACGCACGCCCAGGCGGCTGGTGCCGTTGTTCATCAGGCTGCCGCTGGTCATCTGGAAACCATCGCTGGCGTCGTTACCAGCCATGGCGCCTTTTTCAATTTTG
Organism: Pseudomonadota bacterium; assembly: GCA_030538085.1. Taxonomy (GTDB): domain Bacteria; phylum Pseudomonadota; class Gammaproteobacteria; order Burkholderiales; family Burkholderiaceae_C; genus Ottowia. The sequence goes on from JAUNUR010000047.1 coordinate 19,556, forward strand.
CCGCCACCAACGTCAGCCACGCCATACAGCGTCACGGAAGATTGAGCCATCGCGGCACCCGACAGGCCCAGCACGGCCAGGGCGATCAGAGATTTTTTCATTGCAAGTTCTCCAAGGTTAAACATAGGGCGCCGGTGCGAAGGGTCCGTTTGCGATTCCCGCCGGTTCCCCGGGCCAACCTCCCCTACCGGGAAGTTGGTGTTATTGCACCAGACCTGACTTCAACTTGCAAAGAATTCGGTGGTCAATCCAGCGATGCGCAGGCATTGTGTTGCAACAAGGCGACAGTTTCGCGGCCCTTCGTTGGGAAACCGAGACAGCCGTTTGGACGCCGGAAAACCTGGCGCGAACAGACTTGCACGCTCTTCCCGCACAGGGGCGTCATGCCTTGTCAGTGCCCGCAGAGAGAGGCGCCCAGGGTGCTGGAGCAGGCAAAAAGCAAGGCGGATGACCAGCAAATTTGAAGCCAGCCATCCGCCCAAGTCAGGCGACGCACTCCAGCACGCGCCTCCTAGACAAGCAACATCACAAAAGGATCAGAAATTGTGGCGCACGCCGATACCGTAGTTGTTGGTGTCATCCAGGCGCAGGAACGCGCCATAGACGAAAGTGCGCTTGGAGAGCGCGTACTTGGCCTCCACGACGCCGTTGGTGTACTTCTTGCCGCTGGTATTCCACTCGTTCTTGCTGTCGCGCGTCAGATCCAGCGTCAGTGTGAACGCATCGAAAGAAGCGGAAGCTCCCACACCGAAGCCACGGCGAATGGCTTTGGAGTCGGCCTTGGAGGCCTGGGTGTAAGACGCCGCCAGCGCAAAGCCGCCAAAATTGTACTTACCGCCGACCTGGTAGTTGGTCTTGCTGTTGCCTACCTTATTGACCGACAGACCTACGCCCACCGGACCGCTCTTGTACATCAGACCCAGATCATAGGCCGCCTTGTTGCTCTTGAGTTTCAAATCGTCCTTGGTCACGAAAGCCGCCGCGGCACTGAAGCCACCCATGTTTGGCGTGACGTAGGCAAAGGCACTGTTGGCACGCGAGCCGATGCCGGCCCAGTTGTACGTGTTGGACAGCACGGAATAGTTGGCGGCACCCGTCAACTCATACGTGGAGCCAGCCAGATAGCTGGGCGTGAACTGGCGGCCCATCTTGAACGTACCCCAGCTGCCACCCAGCCACAGGTTGGCCTGGCGAGCCCAGAAGGCATCGGTTTTTTCGTCGGTCTTCGCGCCTGCGTTGCCCTGGTCCAGATCCAGGCCGGTTTCGAACTGGAAGCCAGCCTTGAGGCCACCGCCCAGGTCCTCGGTGCCACGCACGCCCAGGCGGCTGGTACCGTTGTTCATCAGGCTGGCGCTGATGAACTGCGCGCCGTCGCTGGCATCGTTGGCGTTCTTGGCGGCGCCGTTTTCAATCTTGCCGACACCGGCATCGGCCACGCCATAGAGCGTGATGGAAGACTGGGCCATGACAGCGCCAGAAGCGGCCAGCACGGCCAAGGCGATAAGGGATTTTTTCATTGCGGGTTTCTCCAGGTAATTTGATGCATGCATTGCATGGGCTTCGAAGCGACAAAAAAGCAGGCCCTTGCCGACTCTTGCCACCTAACCAGAAGCTGTAACAAATTGAACCCGGACGAGGCTTCTGTGCCATGACAACATCGCCACATAGGCTTGTCCAGCTCCATTTTGTTGCTATTTGACAACAAAATTCAACTTACCCGCTGCCGTACGATCACCGCCATGAGCAGCCCCCTGTCCGACCTCCTTCTGTCCGCCGCCGACGGCACACTGCGCACTCTGCTGGCGCCGCCGCGCGCGGCACGACCCAGCCCAGCCGCCGACGCACCGACGCCCGCCCCACTGACCGAGGCCGAGCGCCGCCACTCAGCCGCCCTGATGCGGGTAAACCATGTGGGCGAGGTATGCGCTCAGGCGCTATACGCAGCGCAGGCACTGAGCACACCCAACACGGCGCTGAGGCGTCAGATGGAGGCGGCCGCGCGTGATGAAACCGACCACCTGGCCTGGACGAAAGAGCGGCTGGATGAGTTGGGAGGCCGTGTGTCCTGGCTGAACCCGTTGTGGTACGCCGGCGCCTTTGGCATCGGCTGGCTGGCTGGGCGCGTGGGCGGCGACCGATGGAGCCTGGGTTTCGTTGTCGAGACCGAACGCCAGGTTGAAGCCCATCTGGCCAGCCACATGCAGCGCCTGCCAGCGGGCGACACGCGATCACGCGCCATCGTGGAACAGATGAAGGCCGACGAGGCCCGCCACGCCGACGAGGCCCAGCAAGCGGGCGGTGCGCCGTTGCCAGCCCCAGTGCGCGGGCTGATGCGGCTGGCCGCGAAGGTGATGACCATTACCGCCCACCGCATCTGAGATGCCGTTTTCCTTCATCCAGCCTGCGCTGGCAGCTATTGTTTTGAACGCAAAACGGTATAAGTCCGCAGCCGAACGCCGAGGACACAAAAGACACAACCCGGCGGTGGCGCACGCAGACAAAGTGCGCAACGTATTCTCCTTTTTTTCGTCATTGCGGCTTTCGCCGCAATGACGAGGGGGCAACGAAGGCATTTGTCATTCGTCATGCGGCGCCAGCCGCAGTCATTTGTCATCGCTCCGAACGCCCGGCGGCATCAGGGCTTGATGTACGCAAACCCTTCACGCGACTGCAGCGCGGTGATGCGCGCCACGCCCGAGGGCACGAAGTCGGCGTCCATGGTGAATTGCTCCTTCTTCAGGTTGGCGCCGCGCAGCGTGATCTCGCAGATTTCGAAGCGCACGCCGCGTGACTTGAGCGCGTTCACCAGCGCGTTGTAGTCGATGTCGGGGTTCTTCCCGTCCTTGGCGCCCTCGCGCAGGAAGCCGATGCCCTCGGCGTGTGTCACCACCACGATCTGCGTCTTGGGCGCCACGTCCAGGTGGTTGCGGATGTTGCGCAGTCCGGCCGTGGCTTGCGCGGCCGCATCGTTGATGTGATAGACCACCTTGTCTTGCGCCCAGGTGCTGGCCGAGGTGGCCGCCAGCCCTACGGCCAGCAGCGCGGAGGCCAGTGCGCGGGGTGTGCCTGGGTAACGGCGCTTGTGCATATCAGTCTCCAGTGATTCATGTTGTGGTGGTGCCGCAAGCTAACACACATCATTGAACCTATTGATCCGCCACACGGTCAAGCGGCCAGCGGGGCGCGGCCATCGTCCCGCGCCCACGGCTCCAGCACGAAGCGCTCGACCAGGTGGTCGATGAAAGCCTGCACGCGCGCCGGGCGGCGACGCCCCGGCGGGGTGACGATGTAGAGCGCGGGCGGCTCGATTTTCCAATCGGCCAGCACCACCTCCAGCGCGCCACTTTGCACCAGCGGCCAGGCGGTGAAGGCCGGTTGCTGTGCCACGCCCAGCCCCGCCATCAGTGCGGGCAGCAAGCCATCGGCGTTGTTGGCGTGCAGGCGCACGCGCATGGTCTGGTTGTATTCGCCGTGCTCGGGGTGGCGAAAGCGCCAGCTCAGGCCGCCGCGTGAATAGGTGTAGTGCAGCGCCTGGTGCCGCGCCAGTTCGCTGGGGTGGCGCGGGCGACCGTGGCGCGTGAAGTAGGCGGGCGTGCCCACCAGCATGATGCGCACCGGGCACAGCCGGCGCGCGCGCAGCGACGAATCGGCCAGCCGCGCGATGCGCAGCGCCACGTCGAAGCGTTCGGCCACCAGGTCGATTTGCTGGTCGTTGAACTGCACGTCCAGCTCCACCAGCGGGTGCGCGAGCAGAAAGTCGGGCAGCAGCGGCGCCAGCCGGGTCAGGCCGAAGCTCATGGGCGCCGACACGCGGATGCGCCCGTGCAGGCCGGTGGCCTGTTCGCTCACCTCGGCCTCCACCGCCTCGCCTTCTTCCAGAATGCGGCTGGCGCGCTCCAGCGCGGCGTGGCCGCTGTCGGTGAGCGACATGCCGCGCGGCGTGCGGTGCAGCAGCGTGGTGTGCATGCGTGCCTCCAGCCGCGAGATGGCCTTGGACACCGTGGCCTGTGACAGCGACAGCGCCGCAGCCGCGCGGGCAAACGAGCCGCTTTCGGCCACCTTGGCAAAGATGGCCCAGGCTTCAAGGTCGGGCAGGGACGGTGCGGACATGGCGGGACCTGGTTTGACGCTGGTAAGGTCTGAGCATCGCAGAAATGGAAAGTCTCTATTTCCATCATGCTGATTCTGCATTGCTCGGGTAAACCATAGACTTGCTGTACGGTCATTCACTTTCTCCAGAAGCGCGCCGGGTTAGAGCGTCGGCTTCAGGACACCATTTTTCACTTTCAACCCGGAGATTCCATCATGAGCACCCCCAAGAGCGCCTTCATCGACCTCATCACCAAGCGCCGCACGCAGTACGCGCTGGGCAGCGACCTGCCGCTGTCTCAGGCCGAAGTTACCGCCCTGATCCAGGAGGCAGTGCGCCAGGCGCCGTCGTCGTTCAACTCGCAAAGCTCGCGCGCCGTGATCCTGTTCGGCGACCAGAGCAAGCGCTTCTGGGCCATCGTGATGGACGAGCTGCGCAAGATCGTGCCGGCCGAAAACTTCGCGCCGACCGAAGGCAAGATCAACAGCTTTGCCGCTGGCGCTGGCACGGTGTTGTTCTACGAAGACCAGGACGTGGTCGCCGGCCTGCAGAAGCAGTTCCCGCTGTACGCCGACAACTTCCCGGTGTGGTCCGAGCACTCCACCGGCATCGCCCAGTTCGCGGTGTGGACGGCGCTGGCCGAAGCCAACATCGGCGCCAGCCTGCAGCACTACAACCCGCTGCCGGACGCCGCAGCCGCCGCCGAGTGGAAGCTGCCCGCCAGCTGGAAGCTGCGCGCGCAAATGCCCTTTGGCTCGCACCAGGGCGGTTTTGGCGAGAAGACTTTCATGGACGATTCCGAGCGCTTCCGCGTGTTTGCGTAAACTTGCCGTCATGCCCCGCGGGGTACGCCAGTCGCGGGCCGATTCAGCGGCCCGTTGACGTTTTGGGGCCGCCCGCGCGGCCCCGATCCGTTTTCCTTCCGCTGATCCCGATGCCGAGATGACGACCCTGCCTGCCGACCCCACCGCCCAGCCCACCTCGATCCAGGCCGTCATCGTCGATCTCGACGGCACCATGGTCGACACCCTGGGCGATTTCGAGGTCGCCCTGAACCGCATGCTGGCCGATCTGCAACTGCCGCCGGTGCAGCGCGGCTTCATCGAGCGCGCGGTGGGCAAGGGCTCCGAGCACCTGATCCGCGCCGTGCTGGCCGAGCAGATGCGCCAGGCCGACCTGAGCGGCGGCGCCGTTGGCGCCAGTTGCCCCGCCACCCTGCCCGAGGCGCGCTACGAACAGGCCTGGCGCAGCTACCAGACGCACTATCTCGCCATCAACGGCCAGTTCAGCAGCGTCTACCCCGGCGTGGTGGCCGGCCTGCAAGCCTTGCGCGACCTTGGCCTGCCGCTGGCGTGCCTGACCAACAAACCCTTGTCGTTCGCGCAGCCGCTGCTGGCCGCCAAGGGGTTGGACGGCTTTTTCTCCCACGTGTTCGGCGGCGACAGCTTCGCGCGCAAGAAACCCGATCCGCTGCCGTTGCTGGAAGCCTGCAAGGCGCTGGGCACCGCGCCAGCGCGCACGCTGATGGTGGGCGATTCGCAGAACGACGCCCAGGCCGCGCGCGCCGCCGGCTGCCCGGTGATGCTGATGACCTACGGCTACAACCACGGCGAGCCGGTGCAGGGCGTCGACGCTGACGGCCTTGCCGACACCATGACTGCGGTCGCAGCGGGGCTGGCGGCGCGGCTGCAAAATGCACCGCCAGAGAAAGGATGACGCTGGTGACTGCGTACCACGAACTGCTAAGGCGTGCCATCGCCCACCCCGAGGTGCTGCACTGGCAGACCTGGGCCGCGCTGGCGCCCGGCCCGTCGCTGGTGGTGCTGGGCGCGGTGCACGGCAACGAGGTGTGCGGCGCCCACGCCATCGTGCGCGCCATCGACGACCTCACGCACGGCCGCCTGCGGCTGCTGCGCGGGCGCCTGACACTGGTGCCGGTGGCCAACCCGATGGCCTTTGCCCAGAACACGCGCGAGGGCGAGCGCAACCTGAACCGCCGCTTCGTGCCGCAGCCCAAGCCTCGGGACTACGAAGACCGCATCACGCGCCAGTTGGCGCCCCTGCTGGCGCAGCACGAGGTGTTGCTGGACCTCCACTCCTTCCACACGCCGGGCGAGCCCTTCGCCATGGTCGGCCCGCGCAACAACGGCGGCCCGCGCGAACCCTTTGCCCTCGCCACCGAGGAAATGGCGCTGGCGCGCGCACTGGGCGCGCGGCAGGTGGTCGAGGGCTGGCTGGAGGTGTACGACCGCGCCGCTCGCCTGCGCGGCGAAACGCCCGATGACGAAGGCATCGGCACCAACGAATACATGCGCGGCCAGGGCGGCTATGCCGTCACCATTGAATGTGGCCAGCACGAAAACCCGGCGGCCATCGACGTGGCCGCGCGGGCCATCCACGGCGCGCTGGCGCACCTGGAGATGGCCCAGGTGCCCGCGCCGCCGCGCCTTGCCGGCCCGGCCACCCGCCTCAAGGACGTGGTGCTGCGCGCATCACCCGCCGACCGGCTGCTGCGCGACTGGCACAGTTTCGATCCCGTGCGGGCTGGCGACGTGATCGGCCTGCGCGCCGACGGCACGCCAGTGCCCGCGCCACGCGACGGCTGCGTGCTGTTTCCCCACCCCGAGGCGGATGTGGGGCAGGAATGGTTCTATCTGGCCGAGCCGGACGAGGGTTGATACCGTTTTGCGTTCAAGACGGCGGCCAATAGCCGCGGTTGACGCCGCATGAAAAATGACCCTAGAAACGGCAGTTGACCGCTCGCCATCCTTGGACAACTGGCATGAGCACTGACTTCCACAGCTTCGATCACATTCACCTGTTGGGTGAGCGCGCTATGCACCCGATCGCACCGCGCTGGCCGTGCCATGCGGCGGTGCTCGTCCTTGCGCACACCAGTACGCGGCGTCCTCGCGTCTTGCCTGGCACGCCCATCACGGCACGCGCGGGCGCATCCAACTGCCGCTTCTATTGAGCAACCCAACCCTGCCAACAGGGCCGATGTACCCGAAGAAAGTCAATGACTTACAAAACGTTTTCTTGAGAGAGTTTCGTAATTCAGGACAAGCCTATGTAATGCCTTCACCTCATTCCGTCATTGCGGCGAAGGC
>JAUNUR010000002.1 GCA_030538085.1 Pseudomonadota bacterium
CAGCACACCCGATCCGGGGCAATCGCTTACCGCGATGAATTTGAGGACAGCCTCTCGGATCAAAGCTGCCATATCTCGTCATTCCGGCGAAGGCCCAAATCCAGACGGCGTGTGCGGGGAACCTGGATCCCGGCCTTCGCCGGGATGACGGTGATTGACGCCTTGAAGTGGACATGGAATTAGACGACGACCATGAAGGCACGCTGATCCAGCGCCTGCTTCATGCCCTGCCGCAAACCCAGTGCCAGCGTTGCGGCTATCCCGATTGCGCGGCTTATGCGCGGGCCATCGCGACGGGCAACGCGGCCATCAACCAGTGCCCGCCCGGCGGTGCCGAAGGCGTGCAGCGCCTGGCCCGCATCACCGGTCAGGCCGCCCTGCCCCTGAACCCCGACAACGGCGCCGAAGGCCCGCGCAGCGTGGCCTGGATCGACGAAGACTGGTGCATCGGCTGCACCCTGTGCATCAAGGCCTGCCCGGTGGACTGCATCGTTGGTGGCAATAAGCGCATGCACACCGTCATCGAATCTCAGTGCACGGGTTGCGAGCTGTGCATCCCCGTGTGCCCGGTCGACTGCATCGCGCTGGAAAACGTCACCGGCACGCGCACCGGCTGGCAGGCGTGGTCACAGGCCGAAGCCGACAGCGCGCGTGAGCGCCATGCGTTCACTAGCTGGCAGCGCAAGCGCGCCGAAGCCGAGCACGCCGAAAGGCTGGAACAAAAAGCCGAGGAAAAGCTCGCCCACCTGCCCGAGCTGACCAAAGGCGCCACCGACGCCGAACGCGACCGCAAGCGCGCCGTGATCGAAGCCGCGCTGGCAAGGGCGCGAGCGAAGCGGGGGCAAGGTTTGGGATAAGAGCCGCTTCAACCTATTGAAAGTTTCGTCATTCATGACACGCCACTTGCCCTCACCCCAACCCTCTCCCAGAGGGATAGGGAGATTTCTTTCTGATGGCCCGCGCTGTCGTGATTTTTGAAAACATCAATAGAAACGCAGCGAAATCATTTGCTCTTTCCATTACAAGGCTGAAACCACCAGGAAAGTCGATTCAGGAACCAATCACACGTCGCGCCAGTCGCTCCAGCGGGCGCTCGATCCAGCTTTCCACCCGGCGCGGCAGCATCAGCGGTTTGAGCAGCATGCGCACCGCCTGATCAGCCGGCAGGCGGCTGCTGACCAACTGGTACACGCGCTGGCTGATCTCCTCGAAGCTCTTCGCACCATCCGGGAACATGCCGCCCTTGTGCGCCCACACATGGCGCAGGGCCACGTCGGAATCGCTCTCGCGCAATTCCAGCAGGCGCTGGTACAGCACCCGAGCCACGCGCGCGCGGCCCACGGGGTACTGGCTGTTCAGCAGCTTGAAGTAAGCCAGGAAGTGCTTGTAGTGGTTGACCTCGTCGGTGCGCACGTGGCCCAGCACCTCGGTCAGCAGCGGCTCGGTGCTCAAGGACCGCAGCGTCTGGTAGTAGGTGGTGGTGCCCATCTCGACCACGCAGCGCGCGGCCAGCTCCAGCGCGCGGTTGGGCTCCAGCTCCTCCACCGTGCACAGCGGGCCGTATTCGGCGATGAAGCTCTCGAACGCCGGCTGCCACGGAAACTCGGGCCACGCCGCCTTCACGTACAGCTCGAAGGCGCGGCCATGCTGCAGTTCCTCGTGTTCCCAATGCGCCTGCAGCCAGGCGGCCACCTCGGGGTAGTCGGCGTAGTGTGCCGACAGGTTGGTGGTGTACAGATCGGAGCCCGATTCGATGAACGACGCGCTGACCAGCAGGTAGAACAGTTCTTCCTGCCCGGCGATCTGGTGGCGGTTGATGCTCGACCAGTCCATCTCGTCCACGCTCCAGCGCGCGGCACGGCCGGGCGTCTGGGAAGTCCCTGAATCGGTGGGGCCGGTGTTGGGGGAAAGGTGGCGGTCGGCCAGTGGGGGCGCCGCGTTCAGGCTGGGGCTGCTCAAGGTAGCACTTCTTATGGGATCGTCGAATGGCGGCCAGCATACCGCAAGACGAAGTTTGCCCTGCATGCTGGTGCTACAAGTTCATGACAGGCCAAACCGCCACGAGCCGCCGCCGGATAATTCAGCGCCATGAATGCCCTGCTCTCCAAGCTGCAGCCCTACCCGTTCGAGCGGCTGCGCCAGCTGTTCGATGGTGTCACGCCCAACCCCGCCCACCACCCCATCAGCCTGGGTATTGGCGAGCCCAGGCACCCCACGCCCGCGTTCATTCAGCAGGCCATGGCGGGCGATCTGGCGACTGGCCTGTCGGGCTACCCGCCCACCGCCGGCTCACCCGCGCTGCGGCAGGCCTGCGCCGACTGGTTGCGGCAGCGCTACGGCGTGGCGGTGGACCCGGCCAGGCAAGTGCTGCCCGTGCTGGGTTCGCGCGAGGCACTGTTCGCGCTGGCGCAGACGGTGGTGAATGCCGCCCAGCCCGGCGCCAACCCGAACGGCGCGGGTGACGCCCTGGTGGTGTTCCCCAATCCGTTCTATCAAATCTATGAAGGCGCCACGCTGCTGGCGGGCGCCCAGCCGTACTGCGTGATGACCGACCCGGCACGCAACTTCGCCCCGCGCTGGGATCAGGTGCCCGATCAGGTGTGGGCACGCACGCAACTGGTTTACGTCTGTTCGCCCGGCAACCCCACGGGCGCCGTGATGCCGCTGGATGAGTGGCGCCTGCTGTTCGAGCTGAGCGACCGGCATGGCTTCGTCATCGCGTCGGACGAGTGCTACAGCGAGATCTACTTCCGTGACGAGCCACCGCTGGGCGGGCTTGAAGCGGCGGCCAAGCTGGGCCGCACCGATTTCAGGCGCCTGGTCATGCTCACCAGCCTGTCCAAGCGCAGCAACGTGCCGGGCATGCGCTCAGGCTTCGTGGCGGGCGACGCCGGCATCCTCGAAAACTTTCTGCTCTACCGCACCTACCACGGCAGCGCCATGAGCCCGGTGGTCGCCACCGCCAGCATCGCCGCCTGGGGCGACGAGGCGCATGTGCGGGACAACCGCCGCCGGTACCGCGAGAAGTTCGCCGCCGTGGTGCCGCTGCTGGCGCCCGTGATGGACGTGAAGCCGCCCGATGCCGCCTTCTATCTGTGGGCCGGCATGCCGCAAGCGTGGGAAAGTAACGATACCGGGTTCGCCCGCGCGCTGTACGCTCAATACAATGTGACGGTCTTGCCCGGCAGTTACCTGGGACGCGAGGCCGGAGGCATCAATCCCGGCCAGGGACGGGTGCGCATGGCCCTGGTGGCCGAGACAGCCGAATGCGTCGAGGCGGCCGAGCGCATCGTGCAATTCATCCAATCCCATACCCCCTGAGCCATGAGCCAGCAGTTGCAGCACATCATCGACAACGCCTGGGAGCAGCGCGCCGGTTTATCGCCCGCGTCCGCGCCCAAGGAAGTGACCGAAGCCGTCGATCACGTCATCGGCGAGCTGAACGCCGGCCGCCTGCGCGTGGCCACGCGCCAGGGCGTGGGGCAGTGGACGGTGCACCAGTGGATCAAGAAAGCGGTGCTGCTGTCTTTCCGCCTGTCGGACAACGCGTCGATGGGCGCGGGCGACCTGGGCTTTTACGACAAGGTGGCCCCGAAGTTCGCCAACCTGGACGCCGACGCCATGCGCGCCTCCGGCGTGCGCGTGGTGCCGCCGGCGGTGGCGCGGCGCGGCAGCTACCTGGGCCGCGGCGTTGTGCTGATGCCCAGCTACGTCAACATCGGCGCCTACGTGGACGAGGGCACCATGGTCGACACCTGGGCCACGGTGGGCAGTTGCGCGCAGGTCGGCAAGCACGTGCACCTGTCGGGCGGCGTGGGCTTAGGGGGCGTGCTGGAGCCGCTGCAAGCCAGCCCCACCATCATCGAGGACAACTGCTTCATCGGCGCACGCTCCGAAGTGGTCGAGGGTGTCATCGTCGAAGAGAACTCGGTGCTCGGCATGGGTGTGTACATTGGCCAAAGCACGCCGATCTTCAACCGCGAGACAGGCGAAATCAGCTATGGCCGCGTGCCCAGCGGCAGCGTCGTCATCAGCGGTGGCCTGCCCAAGACCGCCGCCAACGGCCAGCCCTACAGCCTGTACTGCGCCGTCATCGTCAAGACGGTGGACGCGCAGACGCGCTCCAAGACCAGCATCAACGAGCTGCTGCGCCCCTGAAGGCGTTTCACGAGTTCTGGCATTCCACCACCACGACCAGCACACAAGCCACCGGATCAACCATCCACTCACGGACACCATCACCATGAACAGTTCATCCCACGCGCCCTCCAACACCATGGAGCGCATCTTGCATCTGATGGCGCAGAAGAAGGCGTCCGACGTGTTCCTGTCGGCGCACGCGCCAGCCACGATCAAGATCAACGGCCAGTACCACCCGATCAACAACCAGGTCCTGCCGGGGGATGGGCCGCTGAACCTGCTGATCGACGTGGTGCCTCCCAACCGCATCGAGGAGTTGAAGGAAACCGGCGAGCTGAACATGGCGATTCCGCTGCACGGCGTGGGCAACTTCCGTCTGTCGGCCATGCGCCAGCGCGGCAGCTACGCGGCGGTGATCCGCTTCATCAGCCCGGAGATTCCATCGCTGGATTCACTCAACCTGCCGTCGGTCCTGTCCAAGCTGGTGCTTGAAAAGCGCGGCCTGGTGCTGATGGTGGGCGCCACGGGCGCCGGCAAGTCCACCACGCTGGCGGCCATGCTGGACCACCGCAACCAGAACATGGCCGGACACATCCTCACCATCGAGGACCCGATGGAATTCATGTTCACCAACAAGAAGTCGGTGGTCAACCAGCGCGAGGTGGGCAGCGACACCGCCACCTTGCAGATCGGGCTGAAGAACGCGCTGCGCCAGGCGCCCGACGTGATCATGATCGGCGAGATCCGCGACCGCGACACCATGTCCGCCGCCATCGCCTACGCGCAGTCGGGCCACGTGTGCCTGGCCACGCTGCACGCCAACAACAGCTACCAGGCGCTCAACCGCGTGCTCAGCTTCTACCCCGTCGAGGTGCGCCCCACGCTGCTGAACGACCTGGCCTCGGCGCTCAAGGCCGTGGTATCGCAGCGCCTGATCCGCACCGTGGACGGCGGCCGCACGCCCGCGGTGGAGGTCATGCTCAACACCAAGCTGATCCAGGAGCTGATCGAGAAAGGCGATTTCTCGGGCGTGAAGGAGGCCATGGACAACGCCATGGCCGAAGGCTCGCAAACCTTCGAACAGGACCTGGCGCGCCTGATCCTGCAGGGCCGCATCGACCGCAACGAGGGCCTGACCAACGCCGACTCGCCCACCAACCTGATGTGGCGGCTGCAGAACGACACCACGCGCTACTCCGCCAACAAGCCGCAGGACGAGGAAGACCACGCCAGCGACGAGCCGTCCTTCACTGAAATCACGCTCGACGTGCGCCCTAGCGGCTACGGCACCACCGGGTTCGGGCCCACGGGCTTTCCCCCTTCCAGTTTTCAGGATTCCAAACTCGGCACCTACGGCGATGCGCGCACGGGCGGGCACTGACCCGCACGCGCCCACTCGCCATGTCCGCCACGCGCCAGCTTGCCGAAGCTCTGATCGCCCGCCCCTCCGTCACGCCACGGGACGCGGGCTGTATCGACCTGATCGCCGGTCGGCTGGCGCCACTGGGCTTTGTCAACGAGGTCATCGACAGCGGACCAGCCGAATTCCGCGTGCGCAATCTGTGGTTGAAACGACAAGCGGCGTTTGAGGGACAAGCGCCGGACGCCATCAAGACCCTCGTATTCGCCGGCCACACCGACGTCGTTCCGCCCGGCCCGCTGGAGCAATGGACCAGCAACCCGTTCACCCCCACCGAGCGCGACGGCAAGCTGTACGGGCGCGGCGCCAGCGACATGAAGACCTCCATCGCCGCCTTCGTGGTGGCGGTGGAGCAATTCCTGGCCGCCTGGCCCGACGCGCCGTTGAACATCGCCCTGCTGCTCACCAGCGACGAGGAAGGCCCCGCCACCGACGGCACCGTGGTGGTCTGCGAAGCGCTCAAGGCGCGCGGTGAAAGGCTTGACTGGTGCATCGTCGGCGAGCCCACGTCGGTGCGCCAGACCGGCGACATGATCAAGAACGGCCGCCGTGGCACCTTGAGTGGCCGGCTGACGGTACACGGCATCCAGGGCCACATCGCCTACCCGCAACTGACGCGCAACCCCATCCACGACCTGGCGCCGGCACTGGCCGAGCTGGTCGCCATCCGCTGGGACGAAGGCAACGCCTTCTTCCCGCCCACCAGCTGGCAGGTCAGCAACATCCACGGCGGCACCGGCGCCGGCAACATCATTCCTGGCCAGGTCGTCGTCGACTTCAACTTCCGCTTCTGCACCGAATCCACCCCTGAATCGCTGCAAACCCGGCTGGAAACCGTGCTGAAGCACCACGGCGTGGATTACGACCTGGCCTGGACGCTGGGCGGTCTGCCCTTTCTCACTCCGCCTGGCAGCCTGGTCGATGCCGTGCAGGCCGCCATCCGCGACGAAACCGGGCTGGAAGCCGAACTCTCCACCACCGGCGGCACCAGCGATGGCCGCTTCATCGCCCAGATCTGCCCCCAGGTGGTCGAACTCGGCCCGCCCAACGCCAGCATCCACAAGATCGACGAGCACATCGCGCTGGCCGATATCGAGCCGCTGACCAACATCTATCGGCGCGTGCTGGAAAACCTGGCCGCCACGGGTTGAGCGTTCGGCGTTGGGCTTTGATGCTTCACCCGCCCGCCGCTCGAATCTCATCGCATCACACAGCGCCATGCAAATCTTTCCAACCCTGCGCCAATTGATCGCCCACAAGGCCGATCCAGACCTGGCTGGCGATGCCGTGATCCAGCTACCGCAAACGCTGCTACCCGATCAGTCCACCACCGACTGGGCTCCGCTGCTGGGCCCCAAGGCACGCTTTCTGGTTCAAGATCAGGGTGCCGCTTCGCGCCCAGGCTACCGGCCGTGGCTGACCATTGGGGGCCTGCGCCGCATCGCCGAAGGACTGGAGCATGACTTCGGCGACAGCGACCTGCTGGCGGCCCTGGCCTTGCATCTGAACCCGGCACCCGCCCCCGAGCCACCAACGGCCGATCATCCACCGCTCCAATGGCCCACGCTGGCCGATGACGAAGCCCGCTTGCGCTGGTATCACGCCTGCATCCACGCCACCCAGGCGTGCATCACCCCCGCCAGCCGGGCCGAGCTGGATGTCCTGGAAGACCGGTTGAAGTGCGCATTGCCACCCTTTCTGCGTCTTTACCACCAGCGCCTGGGGACACTGGATTTGCCGGAACGCCTGTGCAGCGTCCAGCCCGACGGCCAAACACCCATCGCGCCGTTGATCAACGCCTACCCCGGCATCCGCGACATCGTCGAGCCGCTTGCCGAGCCGGACCGTGCCGCCGCGCTGGCGCGTGTCGATGCGCTGATTGCATTTGGCGACTACCTGGGCAACGGCAACCTGTTCTGTTTTCATCGGCAAACCGGCGCCGTCTGGTACTTTGACCATGACACACCACCCATGCTCACGCCCATGTTCGACACGGTAACCGACTACCTGGATGCCCTGATGATCAAGGCCCTGGCACAAACACACGGCGCCAGCGATGACGCCACCGAACAGCTTCTGCGCGAACGCTTCGACGAGCACCTGGTACGCCAGTGGATGTATTGATGACGCTCGCCGAACTCATCGCCGACACGGAACGCGCGCTGCTGCGCGATGCCCCCTCACGCCTGACCGAGCACGGCGTGCTGGTGCTGGAGATCGGGCATGAGCGCGCGCATTTCGAAGAGCCTTCCCGCACCTGAATCCTGTCTGGCTGAATACCAGCGCGGGCCGCGATCAAATGTTGCTGCCGACAAAAGAAGCACTGACTTCATGATTCACCTGCAAAACCTCTCCCTCCGCCGTGGCGCCAAGGTGCTGCTCGACGGCGCCAGCACCACCATCCACCCCGGCGAAAAAGTCGCGCTGGTGGGGCGCAACGGCGCGGGCAAGTCCACCCTCTTTGCCCTGTTCAACGGCACGCTGCATGAAGACGGCGGCGATTTCTCGATGCCCGCCGCCTGGCGCATCGCGCAGGTGGCTCAGCACATGCCGGAGACGGCGGAGCCCGCCACGGATTTCGTTCTTTCGGGTGACGAGCGCTTGTCCTGTCTGCGCGAGCAGCTCTCGAAAGCAGAGCAATCGGGCGACGGCATGGCCATCGCCCAGGCACACACCGACCTGGCCGACGCGGGCGCGCACGATGCGCGCTCGCGCGCCGAGGCGCTGATTCTGGGGCTGGGTTTCAAAATTGAAGAATTGGCGAAGCCGGTGAACAGCTTCTCGGGCGGCTGGCGCATGCGCCTGCAACTGGCGCGCGCGCTGATGGCGCCATCCGACCTGCTGCTGCTGGACGAGCCGACCAACCACCTCGACCTGGACGCGCTGGTGTGGCTGGAGGGCTGGCTGAACCGCTACGCCGGCACGCTGATCGTGATCAGCCACGACCGCGAATTCCTGGACGCCGTCACGCGCATCACGCTGCACATCGAACACCAGAAGCTGACGCGCTACGGCGGCAATTACAGCGCGTTCGAAGAATTGCGCGCACAGCAGCTCACGCTGCAGCAGGCGGCCTACGCCAAGCAGCAGGAGAAGATCGCACACCTGCAGAAATTCATCGACCGCTTCAAAGCCAAGGCCACCAAGGCCAAACAGGCGCAAAGCCGCGTGAAGGCGCTGGAGCGCATGGAACGCATCGCGCCGGTGCTGGCCGATGCCGAGTTCCAGTTCGAGTTCAAGGAACCGGCCAACCTGCCCAACCCCATGCTGGCCGTGCGTGATGCGGTGTTCGGCTACCGCGCCCAGAATGCTACACAAACAGAAGCTGCTAGCCCCGATAGGGAGGGCGCTGAAGGCCAGTTTTACCCTAAACCCGAGTTGAGCGATTACGCCACCACCGCCACGCTGCACGCGCAACTGGCGGCGCGTGGCGAGCTGCCACCCGAGCCGCAGCCGGGCGACCGCGTGATCCTGCGCGGCGTCACGCGCACCGTGATGGCGGGCCAGCGCATCGGCATCCTGGGCGCCAATGGCCAGGGCAAATCGACCTTCGTGAAGACGGTGGCGCGCACCCTGCCGCTGCTGGGCGGACAGATTACCGAGGGCAAGGGCCTGGCGATTGGCTACTTCGCCCAGCAGGAGCTGGACGTGCTGCACGCCGGCAGCACGCCGCTGGAGCACATGGTGCGGCTGGCGCGCGAGACCGGGCGCGACCACACCGAGGAAGCGCGCGAGCAGCAGTTGCGCAATTTCCTCGGGTCTTTCAGCTTTCCGGGCGAGATGGTGCAGCAGCCCGTGGGCCAGTTCAGTGGCGGCGAGAAGGCGCGCCTGGTGCTGGCCATGATCGTGTGGCAGCGCCCCAACCTGCTGCTGCTGGACGAGCCGACCAACCACCTGGACCTGGCCACGCGCGAGGCGCTGGCCGTGGCGCTGAACGAGTTCGAGGGCACCGTGATGCTGGTCAGCCACGACCGCGCCCTGCTGCGCAGCGTGTGCGACGAGTTCTGGCTGGTGGCGCGCGGTGGCGTGGCGCCGTTTGAAGGCGACCTGGACGACTACCAGCGTTACCTGCTGGACGAGGCCAAGCGCCTGCGCGAACTGGCCGCAGCGGCGGCAGAAACTCCTGATTCAATAGCTACTCGCGCTGACTCCAACAGTGCCGAAGCCCAAAAACCCTCTCAACCCACGATCAACCCCGCCGAGCAGCGCCGGCTGGACGCCCAACGCCGCCAGCAACTGGCCGAGAAAACGCGCCCGCTCAAGCGCGCGCTGGAGAAGGCCGAACAGCGCATGCAGGCGCTGAACACCGAGCAGACCGAGCTGGAGCAGCGCCTGTCCACGCCGCTGCCCCCGGCCGAGATCGCCGAGGCCGGCCGCCGCCTGAAGGCCGTGAGCGACGAGTTGGCCGCGCTGGAAGAGGACTGGCTGCGGCTGTCAGGCGAGATCGAGGCCATCGAGCACACCGCCGCGCCCGCCTGAGCAACCTGTAGGCCAAAGCCGCAAATTGCGCGACTGTCATCGGGCGGGTTGGTTTCCGGGGTTAAAGTGCCCGCTGTCTGCAACAACCTCGGGAAGGGGCACTTTCATGGAAATCATCGTCACCATCATCGTCGGCTTCGTCGTGGGCCTGATCGCGCGCGCCATCATGCCGGGCAAGCAGAGCATGGGTTTCATCATGACCACCATCCTGGGCATCGTTGGCGCGCTGCTGGCCAGCTACGGCGGCGGCGCACTGGGCCTGTACGCAGCCGGATCGCCCGTGGGCTGGATCGCGTCGATCATCGGCGCCATCATCGTGCTGTTCATCTACGGCCTGGTGACCAAAAAGCGCTGATTCCGCGCAAGCCACTCACCCACTCCGCAGCGCCATGGTCAAAGTCAAGCCACCCAACGCCATGGAGTTGGCGCGCGGCCACACGCGGCTGGAGCAAGCCGTGCAGCGCAGCCGCCAGATGCTGCGCAAGCGCGCGCTGGTGGCAGGCGCCGCTGGTCTGGTGCCCTTGCCGGGCCTTGACTGGGCGGCGGATGCCGCCATGCTGACGCAGTTGCTGCCCAGGATCAACGCCGAATTCGGCTTAGCGCCACACCAGATCGCCAAGCTGGACGCGCGCGAAAAAGAAAGGGTGCAGAGAGCCATCGCCATGGTCGGCTCGGTGCTGATTGGCCGTATCGTCACCAGGGGGCTGGTGCTGCGCTTCGCGCGCCTGCTGGGGATGCGGCTGACCACGGCGCAGGTGGCCAAGTACGTGCCGATTGCCGGGCAACTGGTGTCGGGCGCGCTGGGCTACGCGGCCTTGCAATACCTGGGCGAGCAGCACATCCGCGACTGCGTGCGCGTGGCGCTGGCCGCGCCGCTGGCACTGCCAGCGCCCGACGATGCGCGCGAACACCGGCAGGACCGCGCGGCGGCCATGGGCGGTGATCCGGCCACTGCCTGACTGGAGGGGCGCCTTCAGCAAGAAAAAGCCGGCAGAGCCGGCTTTTTTCATGGGATGGCACTACCCGCCCTGCCCTTCGAACCAGCGCGCCACCAGCGCGCGCTCGGCATCCGTCATGTGCGTCGCGTTCGACAAGGGCATGATCCGGGTGACCACTACCTGCTGGTAGATCAGTTGCGCGTTCTTCTCCACCAGCGCCTGCGAATCCAGCCGCAGGTTCTTCATCTGCAGCGCCTCGCCGTGGCACGACACGCAGCGCTCGGCCACCACCGGCGCGATCTGGGCATAGCCCACGCTGGCCGGCAACTCGGCCACACCCGTTGCCGGCGCGGGCCGCATCCAGGCCATCAGGCCCAGCAGCACCAGTACGCCGGCGGCCGCGAACGGCCACGGGTTGCGGGCGCGGCCATGGTGCCAGCCGTGGCGCTGCACGAAGAACTGGCGAATCAGCGCGCCCGCCAGCATCAACAGGCACAGCACCAGCCAGCGCCGCGGATGGCTGGTGAGAAAACCGTAGTGGTTGCTCAGCATGGCGATCAGCACCGGCAGCGTGAAGTAGGTGTTGTGCACACTGCGCTGCTTGCCACGCTTGCCGTGGATGGCCAGCGCGCCGACGTCGTAGGGCTGCCCGCTGGTCATGGCGGCCACCACCTTGCGCTGGCCGGGGATGATCCAGAAGAACACGTTGGCGCTCATCGCCGTGGCCAGCATGGCACCAATGATGAGGAAGGCCGCGCGCCCCGCGAACAACTGGCAGGCCAGCCAGGCCGCGAACGCCACCACCACCACCAGCAACGCGCCGACGATGCGCTCGCCATTCGGCCGGAAGCCGAACACGCGACAAATCAGGTCGTACACCCCCCAGAACGCCACCAAAAAGCCCACCGCCGCGAAGCCCGCGGCCATCGGCGACCAGTCGAGCACCTGCTTGTCGACCAGGAAGGCACTGGCGTTCCACAGATACAGCACCGCGAACAGTGCAAAGCCCGACAGCCAGGTGGAGTAGCTCTCCCAATAGAACCAGTGCAGCTTGCTGTCGATGCCGCCCTTGGGCGCCACCATGTATTTCTGCGGGTTGTAGAAACCACCGCCGTGCACCGCCCACATGGCACCGTCCACGCCCTTGGCCTTCAGGTCGTCAGCGGTGGGCGCCAGCAGGTTGTTGTCGAGAAAGACGAAATAGAACGACGAGCCGATCCAGGCGATGGCCACGATCACGTGCAGCCAGCGCAGCAGCAGGTTGGCCCAGTCCAGCAGATAAGCGTCCATGCGCGGATTTCCCTTCAACCTAGGAACAATGAGCTCGCCACCGCGGGCGCTGCGAGCCATGCAAGGTGATCGCGCTTGAGATGCTGCCCGCCCGGCGGGCATGCAGACACCTCCCTGGGCACCGCTGCGACCGGCGCCCAGTGTACGGGACGGCTTTCAGCGTGGGGTTTACGCAGCGTTTTCGTGCATCCGCCCGGCAACCTGGCAGCCTTTGCACCCAATGCGATCACAAATCGGCGAAAATAGCGGGTTTTCCGCCAGCACGGCGCCTTCTCGCTTATCAACAAGTCGCTTATCAACAAGGATTCAAAACCATGGGCAACAAGATCATTACCGAAGCCATGCGCAAAGCCACCCCGCCTCTGCCCGGCGCGCCCCGCCTGAAGCAGGGCA
Organism: Pseudomonadota bacterium; assembly: GCA_030538085.1. GTDB lineage: Bacteria > Pseudomonadota > Gammaproteobacteria > Burkholderiales > Burkholderiaceae_C > Ottowia. Next base: position 12,661 of record JAUNUR010000002.1, read on the forward strand.
ACGGCCAGAAAGGCAGCCTGGAGCGCGGCGTGCACACGCGCAACAAGAAGAACCCAGGCAAGCGCCCGCACCAGGGCTGAGCAAGCAGCCTGGCGCTGCATGACTCCAACAATGGCGCCGCAGGCGCCATTTTTCATGCCCGGTCGCGCCTCGTTGCCGATCATCCGTCCATCCTCAAGACCCGCGGTAAGTCGAATAACTCCAGGGACTGACCAGCAGGGGGACGTGGTAATGCTGGTCGGCATGGGCAATGCCGAAATCCAGATTCACCACATCCAGAAACGGCGGCTCGGGCAACGCAACGCCACGCGCGCGGAAGTACGCCGCCACCGAGAACGCCAAGCGGTAACTGCCCACGCGCAGACTGGCGTTGTCGTACAGCGGCCCGTCGGGGTTGCGTCCGTCCGCGTTCAGCGTCAGGCGCTTGACCAGCGTGGCCGCGGCCCCGCGCAGTTCATAAAGAGCCACCTCCATGCCCGCCGCGGGCGTGCCGTGCATGGTGTCCAGAACATGGGTACTCAATCCCATCAGAGCCTCGCTTTCGTAATCTGTGCACAAAAGTGTATGCAATTTTTCAATTCATGCCTATGATGGCATCGTCATGGAAGCCTCTGCCACCGCCACGATCGTCAAGGCGCTGACGCGCGCCATCGTCGATCACCGCCTGCATTCCGGCACCAAGCTGGTGGAGCAGACGCTCGCGAATCATTTCGGTGTTTCCCGCACGCTGGTGCGGCAGGCTTTGTTCCAGTTGTCGCAAAAGCGCCTGGTCACGCTGGAGCCCTCGCGCGGCGCCTTCGTCGCCAGTCCATCGGCCGATGAGGCGCGTCAGGTCTTCGTCGTGCGGCGCATGCTGGAGGTCGAACTCACCCGCGCTTTCGTCAGCCAGGCCACCCCGGCGCATATCGACACCTTGCGCCAGCACGTGGAGCAAGAGCAAGCCGCCGTGGCGCGGGGCGACGTGGCTGGCCGGACCGAACTGCTCGGCGATTTTCACGTCGTGATGGCCGAACTGCTGGGCAACGCGGTGCTGGCCGAAGTGCTGCGCGACCTGCTGGCGCGGTGCGCCATCGCCATCCTGATGTACCAAAGCAGCAGCGCCGCGCACGATTCAGTGGCCGAACACGCCCAGCTGGTGGAGTGCTTCGCCACCGGCGACGTAACGCAGGCCGTCGAATTGATGCGCGCGCACCTCGACCACGTGGAAGCGGGACTCCATCTGGATCAACCGATGCCGACACATGATCTGAAATCGGCGCTGGCCCTTGTATGACGGCCAGCGCCAGTCAAACCGCCTTCATGCCATGAACCCCCACGTCTACGACTGCACCGCCCCCTACCCCCGCGATCTGGCGGGCTACGGCGCCGACGTGCCGCACGCCCGTTGGCCGGGCGGCGCGCGCATCGCGGTGCAGTTCGTCCTCAACTACGAGGAAGGCGGCGAAAACTGCGTGCTGCATGGCGACGCGGCGAGCGAACAATTCCTCAGCGAAATGTTCAACCCCGCCGCCTACCCCGAGCGCCACCTGTCCATGGAAGGCATCTACGAATACGGCTCGCGCGCCGGGGTCTGGCGCATCCTGCGCGAATTCGACGCGCGCGGCTGGCCGCTGACCGTCTTCGGCGTGGCCAGCGCCCTGGCCCGCTACCCCGAAATGGTGAAAGCCTTTCAACGGCGCGGTGACGAGATCGCCTGCCACGGCCTCAAGTGGATCCACTACCAGAACATCGAAGAAGCCACCGAGCGCGCCCACATGGCGGAGGCGCTGGACATCGTCGAAAAACTCAGCGGCCAGCGCCCGCTGGGCTGGTACACCGGGCGCGACAGCCCCAACACGCGCCGCCTGGTGGCGGACGACGGGCGCCTGCTCTACGACAGCGACTACTACGGCGACGACCTGCCCCTCTGGATGAAGGTGCGCCGCACCGACGGCGAAGTCGTGCCGCACCTGGTGGTGCCCTACACGCTCGATTGCAACGACATGCGCTTCGCGCTACCGCAGGGCTACAGCCATGCCGATCCGTTCTATCAGTACCTGAAAGACACGTTCGACGCGCTCTATGCCGAAGGCGACCCGAACGGCCTGGATCGGCCCAAGATGATGAGCATCGGCATGCACTGCCGCCTGCTGGGCCGGCCAGGGCGCATCACCGCGCTGCAGCGTTTTCTGGAACATATTGCACGGCATGAGGGAGTTTGGGTCTGCCGAAGGATCGACATCGCGCAACATTGGTGCGAGGCTCATCCTTTTAGTTTTTCCAAGGGTTCCCTCCAATGACACGCAAGCAAAAATCAGTTAGCCGTTTTTTCACCCTGACTGCCAGCATGGCGGCCGCGCTGCTGGCCTGCGCTGGTCATGCACAGGCTCAAAACCAGATGGAGGTCGCCCAGATCGTCCCGCTGAGTGGCCCCCTGGCCAGCGTGGGCAAGGAAATCAACTCCATCACCCAGGCAACGATCGCGGCCTTCAACAAGACCGGCGGCACCCAGATCGTGCTGAAGACCTATGACGATGGCAACGTCGCCGACAGATCCACCCAGCTCGCCACCCAGGCAACGGCGCATGCACAAGCGCTGATCTCGTGCTTCGGCTCGGTCGGCTGCATGGCGCAGCAAAAAGTCAGCGCCACGGCCGGTGTGCCCCTGATCGGCCCCATCGCGGGTGCCGCGCCGCTGCGCGGCAAGGCGGCCGCGCTGACTTACGCCGTGCGCGCTTCCGCCACCAGCGAAGTGGGCCGTCTGCTCAACTTCGCCGATACCACCGGGCTCAACGCCGTGGCGGTGCTGGTGCAGGATGATGGCTTTGGCCGCTCCTACGCGGCGGAAATCGACAAACTCGCGCCCGACCATGCCAAGCTCAAAATCACCAGGGCCATGTTCAACCCCGCCTCCGCCGACTATGGCAAGGCATTGGCCGAGCTGACGGCCGCCAGCCCCAACGTGCTGCTCCTGCTGGCCAACTCGGCGCATTCCACCGGCTTTTTGAATGCCTGGAAGAACAAGCAGCCCCTGCCCTTCGTGCTGAACCTGGCGGGTCAGGCCAACTCGCAGTTCGCCGCCGGCATGAAAGGCTTCGTCGGCACGGCTGCGTTCGCCACCGTCACGCCCAGTCCCTGGGAGCAGAAACTGCCCGTCCAGCGCGACTACCAGAGCGTGGCCAAGGCCGCCGGCCTGCAGCCGTCCTACCTGGGCTTCGAGGCCTACCTGAACGCCCGCGCCCTGACCGAGGCCGTCAAGCACGCCAAATCAACCACCAAGGGCGATCTGGCCCGCTGGCTAGACTCCACGCCAGGCATCGACCTGGGCGGCTACCGTCTCAGCTACTCGGGCGAGAAACTCGGCTCCAACTTCACCGACCTGTCGGTGCTGCTGCCCGACGGCAGCTACCGACACTGACCGAAAGGGCGCGCGCGCCCACCCGAAAGCAGTTTGTGCACTTGACTCTTGACCAACTCAATGCCGCCTCCCAGGCGGAAGCCGAACAACTGCTGGATGGGCTGTACGAGCACACGCCCTGGATCGCCGCCGAGGCATTGCGGCAGCGGCCGTTCCGGTCGCTGGCGCATCTGAAGCACACGATGACGCAGGTGCTGGCGCGCGCCGGCACCGAGCGTCAACTGGCCCTGATCCGTGCCCACCCCGAACTGGCGGGCAAGGCCATGGTGGCCAAGACCCTGACGGCCGAATCAACCAACGAGCAAGGCAAGGCCGGCCTGACCGAATGCACACCCGAGGAATTCGCGCGCATCCAGCAGCTCAACGCCGACTACAACACCAGATTCGGCTTTCCTTTCATCCTGGCCGTGCGCGGGCCGCGCGGCAGCGGGCTGGCGAAGGCGCAAATCATCGACACCTTCGCACGCCGGCTGCACAACCACCCGGATTTCGAGCTGGCCGAGGCCGTGCGCAACATCCACCGCATCGCCGAAATCCGCCTGGCCGACAAGTTCGGCGCCGAGCCCGTACTGGGCAACGACGTGTGGGACTGGCATGAGAAGCTGGCCCAGCACAGCGACGCGGGCCATGCCGAGCAAGGCCAGCTGACGGTGACCTACCTGACCGATGCGCACCGCGCCTGCGCGCACCGGCTCAGCCAGACCATGCGCGACGCCGGCTTCGACGACGTGGCCACCGATGCCGTGGGCAACGTCGTCGGCCGTTACCACGCCGACCCGTCGGTGCCCAACGCGAAAACGCTGCTGACCGGCAGCCATTACGACACCGTGCGCAACGGCGGCAAATACGATGGACGGCTGGGCATTTTCGTGCCCATGGCCTGCGTGCGCGAACTGGCGCGCGCGGGCCGCCGCCTGCCGTTCGGCATCGAGGTCGTCGGTTTCGCCGAAGAAGAAGGCCAGCGCTTCAAGGCCACCTTCCTGGGTTCGAGCGCCCTGATTGGCGACTTCCAGGCCGGCTGGCTGGAACAGCAAGACGCCGATGGCATCACCCTGCGCCAGGCCATGCAGCACGCGGGCCTGTGCATCGACGACATTCCCAAGCTCAAGCGCGACCCCGCCCGATACCTGGGTTTCGTCGAAGTCCATATCGAGCAAGGCCCGGTACTGAATGAGCTGAATCTGCCGCTGGGCGTGGTCACCTCCATCAACGGCAGCATCCGCTTCCTGGGCGAATTCATCGGCCAGGCCAGCCACGCCGGCACCACGCCCATGGACCGGCGCCGCGACGCCGCCTGCGCCGCCGCTGAACTGGCGCTGTATCTGGAAGAACGCGCGGCCAGGGACGGCGATTCGGTGGCCACCATGGGGCAGCTCGGCGTGCCCAACGGCTCGATCAACGTGGTGCCCGGCCGCTGCGCGTTCTCGCTTGATCTGCGCGCGCCCCACGACACCCAGCGCGACCAGCTGACCGCCGACGTGCTGGCGCGCATCGAGCACATCGCCACGCGCCGTGGCCTGTCGTTCAGGCTGGAGGAAACCATGCGCGCCAACGCGGCACCCAGCGCCCCGGCCTGGCAGGCCCGCTGGGAGCGCGCCGTCGAATCGCTGGGGCTACCGGCATGGCGCATGCCCAGTGGCGCCGGCCACGACGCCATGAAACTGCATGAAGTGATGCCGCAGGCCATGCTGTTCGTGCGCGGTGAAAACGCCGGCATCAGCCACAACCCGCTTGAATCCACCACCGCGCACGACATGGAGCTGGCGGTGCGTGCCATGCAGCGGCTGCTGGATGACCTCGCTTCGCTCGATGACGGCGCTGCGCGCCATGACGTCGCCGCTGCGCGGCATCCATGACCGCAGCGGCTGAGTCATTTGTCATTCAAACCAAAACCCCGCCATGCCCAACACCCACGAAGCCCTTGACCGCTGGATCGACCAGCATTTCGACGAACAGGTGGCTTTTCTTCAGCAACTGGTGCGCGTGCCCACCGACACGCCGCCCGGCCACAACGCACCGCACGCCGAGCGGACAACCGCCTTGCTCAAAGCCTTCGGCTTCGACGCCGAGCAGCACCCGGTGCCCGAGGCCGAGGTGCGCGACTACGGCATGCAGAGCATCACCAACCTGATCGTGCGCCGCCCCTATGGCGAAGGCGGCCCAACCGTCGCGCTCAACGCCCATGGCGACGTGGTGCCCCCGGGCGAAGGCTGGACGCATGATCCGTATGGCGCCGACATCGTGGATGGCAAGCTCTACGGCCGCGCCGCCGCCGTCAGCAAGAGCGACTTCTCCACCTTCACCTTCGCCGTGCGCGCGCTCGAAGCCGTCGCCAGGCCCACGCGGGGCACGGTGGAACTGCACTTCACCTACGACGAGGAATTCGGTGGCGAGCTTGGCCCCGGCTGGCTGCTCAAACAAGGCCTGACCAAGCCCGACCTGATGATCGCCGCCGGCTTCAGCTACGAAGTCGTCACCGCGCACAACGGCTGCCTGCAGATGGAAGTGACGGTGCACGGCAAGATGGCGCACGCCGCCGTGCCGCACACCGGCATCGACGCGCTGCAAGGCGCCGTGGCGGTGATGAACGCGCTGTACGCCGAGAACACGCGCTACCAGGGCATCACCTCGGGCGTGCCGGGCATCAAGCACCCGTACCTGAACATCGGCCGCATCGAGGGCGGCACCAACACCAACGTGATTCCCGGCAAGGTGGTGTTCAAGCTCGACCGCCGCATGATCCCCGAGGAAAAACCCGCCGAGGTCGAGGCCCACATCCGCGCCGTGATCGCCAGCGCCGCCAGCGCCTTCAACGCCGGACGCGGCGACGAGGGCATCACGGTCGACATCAAGCGCCTGCTGCTGGCCAACGCCATGACGCCGCTGCCGGGCAACGCGCCGCTGGTCGACGCCATTCAAAAGCATGGCGAAGCCGTGTTCGGCGAAAAACCTCCCGCCGTGGGCACGCCGCTGTACACCGACGTGCGCCTGTACGTCGAACGCGGCATTCCGGGCGTGATCTACGGCGCCGGCCCCCGCACCGTGCTGGAAAGCCACGCCAAACGGGCCGACGAACGGGTCGACCTGGACGATCTGCGCCGCGCTACGAAAGTGGTGGCGCGCACGCTGGCCGAGCTGTTTTTTTGAGTAAAAATCCGCAACCCGCACACAACCAGCTTCAACTATTGAGAGTTTCGTAATTCAGGACAAGCCTATGTAATGCCTTCGCCGCAATGACGAGGGGAATGTGGGAGGTCTGATGGCCCGCGCTGTCGTGATTTTTGAAAAATATCAATAGGACCCGTTTTTCCACAACGAGGAGGTTTTCAATGGCAACCACATCGGTGCATCCCGTAGACGAAGTCCTGCCCGTACCAAAACTCGCCGCGCTGGGCCTGCAACACGTGCTGGTCATGTATGCCGGCGCCGTGGCGGTACCGCTCATCGTCGGCCGCGCGCTGAACCTGACACCCGATCAGGTGGCGTTCCTGATTTCCGCCGACCTGTTCTGCTGCGGCCTCATCACGCTGATCCAGTCATTTGGCGCCACCCAGTGGTTCGGCATCAAGCTGCCGGTGATGATGGGCGTGACTTTCGCCGCCGTGGCGCCCATGGTAGCCATCGCCCAGGCCAATCCGGGGCTGGACGGCGCCCGGCTGATCTTCGGCTCGGTCATCGGGGCGGGCGTCATCTCGGTCATCATCGCGCCGGCCGTCAGCCGCATGCTGCGCTACTTCCCGCCGGTGGTCACGGGCACCATCATTCTCATCATCGGCATCACGCTGATGCGCGTGGGCATCAACTGGATTTTCGGCAACCCGTTTGGCCCCACCGCGCCCACCGTCGTCAAGCCCGAGCATGCCCAGTGGCTGTCGTCGGCAGCGGCGGCGGCATCCGCGCCGGGCGCTGCCATTGCGCCCATGCCCGCGGATCTGTCCCTGGCGCCCAAGCTGCCCAACCCCAAGTACGCCAACCTGCAAGGCGTGGGTGTGGCGCTGTTCGTGCTGATCATCATCTTGATGATCACGCGCCTGGCCAAGGGCTTCATCGCCAACATTGCCGTGCTGCTGGGCATCATCGCCGGCGCCATCGTCGCCGTGGCCATGGGGCTGATGAACTTCGACAAGGTCGACAAGGCCCAGTGGTTCGACCTGGTGCTGCCGTTTCACTTCGGCGTGCCCTTGTTCGATCCAGTGATGATCATCACCATGACGCTGGTGATGATCGTGGTGATGATCGAATCCACCGGCATGTTCCTGGCGCTGGGCGAGATGACGGGCAAGAACGTCGATCAGCCCGCGCTGGCCCGCGGCCTGCGCACCGATGGCCTGGGCACGCTGATCGGCGGCATCTTCAACACCTTCCCCTACACCAGCTTCTCGCAGAACGTTGGCCTGGTGGCGGTCACGGGCGTCAAGAGCCGCTTCGTGTGCGTGGCGGCCGGCGTCATCCTTCTCGTTCTGGGTCTTCTGCCCAAGATGGCGGCGCTGGTCGAATCACTGCCCACCGTGGTGCTGGGAGGCGCCGGCTTGGTGATGTTCGGCATGGTGGCGGCCACCGGCATCCGCATCCTGGGCAACGTGGATTTCAAGACAAACCGCTACAACGCCATGATCGTGGCTGTCTCCATCGGGGTTGGCATGATCCCGCTGGTCGCTCCCAACTTCAAGCAGTGGATGCCGCACAACCTGCACCCGCTGATCGAGTCGGGCATTCTGCTGACCTCCATCGCCGCCGTGGCGCTGAACCTGTTCTACAACGGCGCCAAGGGCGACGGCCACGACGCGGTGGAAGCCGCCAAGCTGGCTGATGCGCATTGACGGGATTTTTCAGTACCCAAAACAAAAGCCGGCCCCACGAGGGCCGGCTTTTTCGTTCTGCTGGACGGGAAATTACTCTATTTCCACTTCAAGGCGCGTCAATAGCCGTCATCCTGCGACAGCTGGGATCCATGTTCTCCGCGCACGCCGCCTGGAGTTGGAATTACTTGTCCACCTGTCCCACCACGAAAGTCACGTTCATGTTCACGCGGTACTCGGTGATCTTGCCGCCCGAGATGACGACCTTCTGCTCCTTGATCCAGGCGCCCTTGACCTGATCAATGGTGTCGGCGGCGCGGCCGACGCCGGTGAGGATGGCGTCCTCGAAGCTCTTGCTGCTGGAGGACGAGATTTCAATGACTTTGGCGACGCTCATGGTGTGGCTCCTTTGGGGTGAATGCGGCCCTGCGCGGGCCGGGGTTGGGTTGACCACGCCACCTTAGCCCGCACCCCGCCCGCCGGCTGTGGGCCGTTGTCTGACATCCGCGTCGGCCCAGGGCGCCCGTGTCGCCCAAGCCGCTTATGCCTGATCGGCATATATGAACAACTAACTATTGGTTTGTTTTGGCATAAGACGCCGGTACATTGCGCGCTGATTTCAAGCACCGCCAAGATGTACCAGTACACCGATTTCGACCGCCAGTTCGTCACCCTGCGCGCCCAGCAGTTCCGCGATCAGTTGGAGCGCTGGCAGCGCGGCGAGCTCACCGACGAGCAACTGCTGCCCCTGCGCCTGCAGAACGGCTGGTACATCCAGCGCTACGCGCCCATGGCCCGCATCGCCGTGCCTTATGGCGAGATCAGCAGCACGCAGTTGCGCATGCTGGCCCGCATCGCGCGCGACTACGACCGGCCCGAGCCTGAACTGCTGGCCCACGCGCAGCAGACGCAGGACGCGTTGCAGGCCTCGCAACCCGGCCTGACGCTGGCCGCGCCGCCGCTGAAGTACGGCTACGGCCACTTCACCACGCGCACCAACGTGCAGTTCAACTGGATTCCGCTGGACAAGGCCGCCGACGTGATGGACTTGCTGGCCAGTGTGCACATGCACGGCATCCAGACCAGCGGCAACGCCATCCGCAACATCACCTGCGAGGCGCTGGCCGGCATCGCGCCCGACGAGATCGTCGACACGCGGCCCTTCGCCGAAATCCTGCGCCAGTGGAGCACGCTGCACCCCGAGTTCGCCTTCCTGCCGCGCAAGTTCAAGATCGCCTTCAACGGCGCCGAAGAAGACCGCGCCGCCACCGGCTGGTACGACATCGGCCTGCAGGCGCTGACCAACGACGCGGGTGAGGTCGGCTTCACCGTCAAGGTCGGCGGCGGCATGGGGCGCACGCCCATCATCGGCCCGGTGGTGCGCGAGTTTCTGCCGTGGGCCGAACTGCTGAACTACATCGAAGCCGTGGTGCGCGTCTACAACCGCTACGGCCGACGCGACAACAAGTGGAAGGCGCGCATCAAGATTCTGGTGAAGGCCGAGGGCCAGCGCTTCATCGACGAGGTGGAGGCCGAATACAAGGCCATCGTGGCGCAGGACGGCGCCCCGCACACCATCACCCCCGCCGAGCTGGCGCGCGTGCAGGCCAGCTTCGTGCAGCCCGAGCTGCGCCGCGCCAACCTGCCGTCGGAGGTGTGCATCACCACCAAGCCCTTCCAGCGCTGGCTGACCCAGAACGTGCGCGCGCACCGCATCGCCGGGCTGTCGGTGGTCACGCTGTCGTTCAAGCGCCCCGGCTGGGCGCCCGGCGATGCCGATGCCGACACGCTGGATGCGCTGGCCGAGCTGGCCGAACTTTTCAGTGCTGGCGAGGCGCGCCTGACGCACGAGCAGAACCTGCTGCTGCCCTGGGTGCATTCCGGCGACCTGCCCGCGCTGTACGAGCGCGCCAAGGCGCTGGGCCTGGTGCAGCCCAACATCGGCCTGCTCACGGACCTGATCGCCTGCCCCGGCGGCGACTTCTGCTCGCTGGCCAATGCGCGCGCCATCCCCATCGCCGCCGCGCTGACCGAGCTGTACCAGGACATCGACGAGGTGACCGACCTCGGCCCCATCGACCTGCACATCAGCGGCTGCATCAACTCCTGCGGCCACCACCACAGCGGCCACATCGGCATTCTGGGCGTCGACAAGGACGGCAAGGAGTGGTACCAGGTCACGCTGGGCGGCAGCGACGGCTCGGCCCTGTCCGGCCCCGCCACGCCGGGCAAGGTGGTCGGGCCATCGTTCAGTGCCGCCGAGGTGCCGGGCGTGGTCGAGGCGATTCTGGACACCTACTGCGAGTTGCGCAGCAGCGCCGCCGAGCGCTTCATCGACACGCTGCGCCGCGTCGGCCACGAGCCCTTCAAGCAGGCCGCCAACGGCGCGCGGCATGGCGAGCACCGCACGGCACGCCAGGCTGAAGAAGCCACGACCTGACGGAGAAAACTATGAAAATAATAGCTTCCGGCGCTGACCACGCAAGCGCTGAAGGCCAAAAAGGCTTAAAAATCGCCAACGACGCCGATCTGGCCGCGCTGGCCGCCGAAGGCGCGTTCGAGGGCATCGAGCGCATCGAGCTTGACTTCCCCAGCTTCACCGATGGCCGCGCGTTCAGCCAGGCCGTGCTGCTGCGCCGCCGCTTCGGCTTCGCCGGCGACATCCGCGCCACCGGTGACGTGCTGATCGACCAGTTGGTGCAGATGGCGCGCAGCGGCTTCACCAGCGCCGTACTGGCGCCGGGCGTGGATGCGGCGGCGGCCGAACGCCAGTTCGCGCGCTACAGCGCCTTCTACCAAGGCGATGCGCTGCAGCCGCGCCCGCTGTTCGCGCGCGATGCCGCACCGGAGGCCGCATGAACACCTTCACCACCCTGCCCAGTGCCGAAACACCCACGGCCATCGAGCTGTACGCCAAGGCATCGCCCAACTTCGACGCCAAGCTGCAAGAAACCGTAGCCACGCTGCGGAAGGCCACGGCCACCGGCCCCGTCACCCAGGCCAACAGCCTGGGTGCCGAGGACATGGTGATCACGCACTTGATCAACACGCACGCCCTGCCCATCGAGATTTTCGTGCTCGACACCGGTGCGCTGCACGCCGAAACGCTGGCGCTGCTCGATCTGCTGAAGGCGCAGCAAGCCGCGCACCCGCACGCGCCGATCACCGTCTACCAGCCGGTGCATGAACAGGTGGTGCTGTTCGTGCAGCGTGAAGGCGCTGACGCCATGTACCGCAGCATCGAACTGCGCAAGGCCTGCTGCGGCATCCGCAAGATGGAGCCGCTGGCGCGCGCCCTGGCCGGCAAGGCCGCCTGGGTGACCGGCCTGCGCCGCGAGCAATCGGGCGCGCGCGCCGATGTGCCCTTGGTCGACCGCTCCGAACAGGAGAGCAAGGGCCTGCTCAAGTACAACCCGCTCGCCGACTGGACCTGGGGAGACATCTGGCACTACATCGCCAGCCGGCAGGTCGCCTACAACCCGCTGCACGACCGCTTCTACCCCAGCATCGGCTGCGCCGCTTGCACCCGCGCCGTCACCCTGGGCGAAGACTTCCGCGCCGGGCGCTGGTGGTGGGAGGATGAACAGGCCAAGGAATGCGGCTTGCACGTCAAATCGCCCGCGACTTCTTCCCCTCTCCCGCTTGCGGGAGAGGGTCAGGGTGAGGGTGCTCCCTCCCCCGCTGGGGGAGGGTTGGGGTGGGGGCCAGACAGCGCCCCCAGCCAGACAGCCCCTCACCCCCACCCTCTCCCCAAAGGGGCGAGGGAGTCAGAAAGCCGCGCACAAGGAGCCGAGGCATGAACGCCCGTACCGAACCCCATCTGCTGGAAGTCGCCGCCGGTGGCCCCACGCTGAGCAACGCGCACCTCGACGCACTGGAAGAAGAAACCATCTTCATCCTGCGCGAAGTGGCCGCCGCGTTCGAGCGCCCGGCCCTGCTGTTTTCGGGCGGCAAGGATTCGCTGGTGCTGCTGAAGTGCGCCGAAAAAGCGTTCGGCATCGGCCGCATTCCCTACCCGCTGCTGATGATCGACACCGGCCACAACTTCCCCGAGGTGACCGACTTCCGCGACCAGCGCGCGGCGGAGCTGCAGGCCGAGCTGATCGTGCGCAGCGTCGAGGACAGCATGGCGCGCGGCACGGTGCGCCTGGCGCACGCGGGCGAATCGCGCAACGCACACCAGTCGGTCACGCTGCTGGAGGCCATCGAGGAATTCCGCTTCGACGCCCTGATCGGCGGCGCGCGGCGCGACGAGGAGAAGGCGCGCGCCAAGGAGCGCATCTTCAGCCACCGCGACAGCTTCGGCCAGTGGCAACCCAAGGCGCAGCGGCCCGAGCTGTGGACGCTGTTCAACACGCGCCTGCAGCCGGGCGAGCACTTCCGCGTGTTCCCCATCAGCAACTGGACCGAGCTGGACGTGTGGCAGTACATCGAGCGCGAACGCATCGCCCTGCCCTCGATCTACTACGCGCACCGCCGCGAGGTGGTCGAGCGGCGCGGCCTGCTGGTGCCCGTGACGCCGCTGACGCCACCCAGGGACGGCGAGCAGGTGCAAACCCGCACCGTGCGCTTTCGCACCGTGGGCGACATCACCTGCACCTGCCCGGTGGAAAGCCCCGCCGCCACGCCGGGCGAGATCGTCATCGAGACCCTGGCCGCCGACGTGAGCGAGCGCGGCGCCACGCGCATGGACGACAAGACCAGCGATGCGTCGATGGAGAAACGCAAGAAAGACGGCTATTTCTGACCCATGCCCCTGTGGGAGCGGGCTTGCCCGCGATGCGGCGCTTCGCCACCCATCACGGCCCATCGCGGCCAAGGCCGCTCCCACACACACCCTGTCCGCATGACCATGATGACTACTGAATTGATAGCTACTCACGCCCTACCAGAAAGCACTGCAGGCCAAGAAGACACCGAAACCGCGCTGCGCTTCATCACCTGCGGCAGCGTCGACGACGGCAAGAGCACCCTCATCGGCCGCCTGCTGGTGGACAGCCGCGCCGTGCTGCAGGATCACCTGGCGGGGGTCACGCGCGGCGGCGAGGCCGATCTGGCCCAGCTCACCGACGGCCTGCAGGCCGAGCGCGAGCAGGGCATCACCATCGACGTGGCCTACCGCTACTTCGCCACCGGCTCGCGCAAGTTCATCATCGGCGACGCACCGGGCCACGAGCAGTACACGCGCAACATGGTCACCGCCGCCAGCAGTGCCGACGCGGCCGTGGTGCTGGTCGACGCCACCAAGGTGGACTGGCAAAGTGCCGACCTCGCCCTGCTGCCTCAGACGCGGCGCCACTCGCTGCTGCTGAACCTGCTGCGCGTGCCGTCCATCGTGTTCGCCATCAACAAGCTCGATGCCGTGGCCAATGCCGAACTGGCCTACCAGCACATCCGCGGCGCGCTGCAAGCCTTTGCCGCCAGCGCCGGCATCACGCCCGCCGCCATCGTGCCGATTTCGGCGCTGAAGGGCTGGAACGTGGTGGACACCGGCCACCAGAACCCTGGCTGGTGCGGCTACGTCGGCCCCACGCTGCTGGAGCTGCTGGAAAAGCTGCCCGTCACGCCGCGCGAAACCGAGCTGCCGCTGGCCTTCCCCGTGCAGTGGGTCGAGAAGTTTTCGTCATCCGCCGACACCAGCCAGGGCCGCCGCATCTTCTGGGGCCGCGTGGCCGCAGGCAGCGTGGCGCCGGGCACGCCGGTGCAGTTGCTGCCCGGCGGCCAGAGCGCAGTGGTGGCACAGGTGCTCGACCACGCCCGTGCGCCCAAGGCCATCGCCGCAGGCCACAGCGCCGGCATCGTGCTCGACCGCGAAGTCGACGTGTCGCGCGGCGACTGGATCGTGGCCGCGCCCACGCCGGCGACGGTGGTCGCCGCCGACGAGTTTGCCGACACCACCCCGCAAGCCGCCTGGCCCACCACGCGCGAGCTGCGCACCACCATCGCCTGGCTGGACGACGAGCCGCTGGTCGCCGGCCGCGTGTATTGGGCGCTGCACGGCCACCGCTGGGTCAAGGCCAAGGTGCAGCGCATCGCCGAGCGGCTGAACATCCACACGCTGGCGCGCGAAGAAGCCACGCAGCTCGAACCCAACGCCATCGGCCACGTCGATCTGCTGTTGCAAGAGCCTATTCCGGCCGCGCCGTTCAGCCAGAGCCGCCTGCTCGGCGCGCTGATCCTGGTCGACACCGCCAGCCACAAAACGGCCGGCGCCGTGCTGGTGCATTGATCAAACGCAAAGACCCTGTAGCAGTCAACCCTTTGCGCAACGCGGCTTCCAAGGGGTAACCCTGCAAGACGGCCTAAAATCAAGCCCTTTCCCCGCCCGTCCTCGCGCCCCGCGCGCCGGGCCGTTCGTAGTTCATTCACAGCCGCACAGAACAACATGACCCACGTCGTCACCGAAGCCTGCATCAACTGCAAATACACCGATTGCGTGGATGTCTGCCCCGTCGATTGCTTTCTGGAAGGCCCCAACTTCCTCACCATCGACCCCGATGAGTGCATCGACTGCGCCGTCTGCATCCCCGAGTGCCCGGTCAACGCCATCTTTGCCGAAGAGGACTTGCCGAAAGACCAGCTGCACATGACCGCCATCAACGCCGAGTTGGCGCGCTCACCCAACTACAAGACGCTGACCAAGCGCAAGGACCCGCTGCCCGATCACGAAGCCTGGGCCAACAAGACGGGCAAGCTGCCCGAGTTGAAGCGCTGACCGCCTGATAACTGGATGAAAGCGGTTTGCGCAGGCTGCACCTGCGCAAACCGCTTTTGTTTTTGTAGCGAACCATGACACCCGACGCTCTCCCCATCGAGACTGACGCCCTCATCATCGGTGCCGGCCCGGTGGGCCTGTTCGCGGTGTTCGAGCTGGGCCTGCTGGAGATCAGCGCCCACGTCATCGACGCCCTGCCCCAGGTCGGCGGCCAGCCGACCGAGCTGTACCCCGACAAGCCGATCTACGACATCCCCGGCGTGCCGGTCTGCAGCGGGCAGCAGCTGATCGACGGGCTGATGAAGCAGGCCGCGCCGTTTCAGCCACGGTTCCACCTGGGCCATCAGGTCAGCAGCTTGCAGAAGCAGGCCGACGGGCGCTTTCTGGTCGAGACGCACAAGGGCCTGCGCCTGCTGGCCAAGGCCGTGTTCATCGCCGCCGGCGTGGGCGCCTTCGTGCCCAAGCGGCTGAAGGTGGATGGGCTGGACGCCTTCGAGGAGCATCAGTTGTTCTACAGCGTGGCCGATGCGGCGGCGTTCCAGGGCCAGCATCTGGTCGTCGTGGGCGGCGGCGATTCGGCGCTGGACTGGGCCATCCACTTCGCCACCGAGCCCGCGCACCCCGCCGCCAGCGTCACCCTGCTGCACCGGCGCGACGGCTTCCAGGCCGCGCCCGCCACCGTGGCGCGCATGCGCGAGCTGCGCGATGCCGGGCACCTGCGCTTCGTCGTCGGGCAGGTCGATGCCATCGAGCAGCAAGGCGGGCGCATGCGCGCCATCCAGGTCATGGGGCCTCATGGCAACACCTCGCCCCTGCCGCTGGACGCGCTGCTGGTGTTCCACGGCATGAGCCCCAAGCTCGGCCCGATTGCGGATTGGGAGTTGGCGCTGGAGCGCAAGCAACTCGTGGTCGACACCGAGAAGTTCCAGACCAGCGAGCCCGGCATCTTCGCCATCGGCGACATCAACACCTATCCCGGCAAGCGCAAGCTGATCCTGTGCGGCTTTCACGAGGCCACGCTGGCCGCCTACGCGGCGCAGACCCTCATCGCGCCCGACAAGGAACTGCCCTTCCAGTACACCACCAGCAGCACGCGTCTGCATCGCCTGCTGGGTGCCGACGACAGCACGCCCGAGCGCTGATCGTCGGTCGGCGCTCTGTGCGTCACGCGTTCACGAAGCGCAGCGCACGCACTCTGGTTTGATCTGGATCAGCGCCCGCGCGCTCGTCGCGCCGCTTTACAAACACGACACGCACCCTTCAGGCGGAGTTCAGACGGCCTTCTGACAATGACTTCACAGCAAGCGAAAACGCTGTGATGCATTGAAAAGGAGAGCACCGACATGAAACCCCTTCGTCCTTCCGCCTGCGGCCCGCTGGTGCTGTCGATGAGCCTGCTCGCCCTGCCCGCACTGGCCGACGACGACTGCGAAGCCCCCGTGCGCGAATGGCAGTCGCGCGACGCCGTGATGCAAATGGCCGCCAGCCAGGGTTGGCAGGTGCAGCGCCTGAAGATCGACGACGGCTGCTACGAGCTGCGCGGACGCGATGCCCAGGGCCGCGGCTTCAAGGCCAAGATCGACCCACGCACGCTGGACATCGTCAAGCTGAAGCAGCGCGATGGCGATAACGATGACGACGACCGGCGCGAACGCCGCCGCGAGCGCCGGGGCGATCAGACCCCGCGCAACGCCGCCCCCCTTGCGCCCACCGCACCCGCTGCCGATGCCCCGCTGCCCCCCGGCGGCTCACGCGGCAGCATCGAATGACCCTCTCTATCCGAACCGGAGAACCCACCATGCGCAAACCTCTCATGACCACCCTGGCCGCCGCCCTGGCGGTGGCCCTGCCCGCCTTGGCACAAGCCCGCCCGGTGTCGATGGCCATCCCGATGAAGAACTACGGCGGCGACGGTGCCTATCTGGCCGTGTACCTGACCGATGCCCAGGGCGCCTACGTGCGCACGCTGTGGGTGGCTGGCGGCAAGGCCAAGTACTACAAGCATCTGGCCGACTGGAACCGCCTGTCCGCGAAGGACGGCAAGCGCCTGCAAGGCGTGACCGGCGCCAGCGTCGGCGCTGGCCGCACGCTGAAAGTGACGGCCGACCTGGCCGATGCGCTGATCGACGCTGGCTACGAGATCCGCATCGACGCCGCCGCCGAGGACATGCGCGACAGCCCGTCCGAGATCCGTGTGCCGCTGACCAAGGCGGGCGCGGGCAAGCCGCAAGCGGGCAAGCAGTACATCCAGTCGCTCACGTACCAGATCCAGTGACCTCGTAGGGCGGGCACTTCGTGCCCGCGAACTGCCGGTTCGCTGGTGAGGGCATCGCCATTCCGGCCCCCTTCAACCGCACGCGGGCACAAAGTGCCCGCCCTACCAAACACCAAAGGAACCCCACCATGACCTGGAGGCAGATACACTGTTGGCTGGGCCTGGTCGCCGGCGCGCTGGCGCTGGTGATCGGTATCACCGGCACGGTGCTGGCGCTCGACCCCATCATCGCGGCCTGGCAGGCCCAGCCGGCGCCCGCCGATCTGCCCGTGGCCACGCTGGCCGAGCGCGTGTCGGCCACCGTGCCGGGCGCGGAAGAAATCCGCCGTCTGCCCTCGGGCGACATCGTGGTGTTCTCCTTCGACGGCAACCAGGCCAGGGCCGACCGGATCGATCCCGCCAACGGGCAGGTGCTGGGCGCCTACCAGCCATCGGCCACGATGCGCTGGTTCAAGAACCTGCACCGCTCCTTCCTGCTGGGCGATGCGGGGCGCATCTCCGCCGCCGTGGTGGCGCTGTCGATGCTGCTGCTTTCCATCTCTGGCCTGGTGCTGCTGCAGCGCCGCCAGGGTGGCTGGCGCCGCGTGTTCAGCCGGGCGCGCGGCACGGGGCTGCAACGCATCCACGTCATTGCCGGTCAGGTACTGGTGACGGTGCTGGGCCTGTCGTCCATCACGGCGCTGTTCATGAGCGCCGTCACCTTCGGCCTCGTCACTACCGAGCCCGACACCGAGCCCAACGTCATTTCCACCGTCAGCACCACAGCACCCGCACCGGCTGCTTCGCTGCAACTGCTGCAACAGTTGTCGGTGCAGGACTTGCGCAAGCTGAACTTCCCTGCCGCCGACGATCCCGAGGACACCTGGCGCGTGACCACCGCCCAAGGCCAGGGCTGGATCGACCGCGCCAACGGCCAGACACTGGCCTGGCAACCCGTCACCACCGTACAGCGCGTGCAGGACTGGGCCATGGTGCTGCACACCGGCGAAAGCGCCTGGGCCTGGGCGCTGGTGCTGGGTCTGGGCGCTTTGAGCATCCCGGCGTTCTGGGTCACCGGCCTGCTGCTGTGGCTGCAGGCGCGCAGGCGGGTGCCGCGCATCGCCAACAACAGCGCGCTTCCGCAGGCCGACACGCTGATCTTCGTGGCCAGCGAGAACGGCAGCACCTGGGGCTTTGCCGAGGCGCTGCACGCCGCACTGGTTGGCGCCGGGCGCACGATTCACACCTCGGGGCTGGAATACTTTCGCGCCAGCACGGCAACGCAGCAGATCTTCGTGCTGGCCGCCACCTACGGCGACGGGCAGGCGCCCGCCCATGCGGCCCGCGCCCTGGCGCGCATCGCCCAAGAGCCGGTCACCACGGCGCGCGTGGCCGTGCTGGCCTTCGGCGACCGCCAGTTCGACGCCTTCTGCGCCTACGGCCAGGCGGTAGACGAGGCGCTGCGCGCCAAGGGCTGGGCAACGCTGTTGCCCATGGAGCGCATCCACCAGCAGTCGGCGCAGAAGTTCGCCCGCTGGGGCGAGGCCGTGGCGCAGGCGCTGGGCCAGCCGCTGGCCATCGACTACCGGCCGCGCCTCCCGGCGACAACCGAACTGGTGTTGCTGTCGCGCCAGGACTTCCCCGGCGGCGACGGCCAGCCTGCCACCATCCTGCGCTTCGCTTGGACCCCACAAGGCTGGACGGATCGCCTGCGCGGCCGCGGGCTGCGGCACTTCGCGGCCGGCGATCTGATCGGCGTGCTGCCACCGGACTCCGCTGTTCCCCGCTTTTATTCGCTGGCCTCCGGCTATCAGGACGGCTTCGTTGAAATCTGCGTGCGCAAGATGCCGGGCGGCCTGTGCTCGGGCTACCTGCACGGCCTGCAACCGGGCGAGCGCATCCAGGCCTTCATCCGCCCCAACCCGGCCTTCGCCATCGATTCGGCCCGCACGCCGGTCATGCTGATCGGCGCTGGCACCGGCGTGGCGCCGCTGGCCGGCTTCATCCGCGACAACAGGCGCCGCGCCCCCATGCACCTGTACTACGGCGTGCGCGACCCAGCGCAGGACTACTACTTCGGCCCCGAGATCGAGCAGTGGCTGGGCGAGCAGCGCCTGTCCAGCCTGCGCACCACCTTCTCGCGCGTGCCGGAGGGCGGCGGCTACGTGCAGGACGCCCTGCGCCGCGACGCCGACCGGCTGCGCCAACTGATCACCGATGGCGCCATCGTGCGCGTCTGCGGCAGCCGCCCCATGGCGCAAGGCGTGGCGAAGGCACTCGACGGCATCCTGGACAGCATCTCCTTAAGCGTGCAACAGCTCAAGGCAAGGGGGCGTTATGCCGAAGACACTTTCTGATTCCAATTCCCAATCAAAGCAGCAAGAAATTCGTCATTCCGGCGAAAGCCGGAATCCAAGCGGCGTGTGCCAGGACACATGGATCCCGGCTTTCGCCGGGATGACGGTTAATCACGTTTTGACGTGGAAACGGAATGAGGCACCAACAGCCCTCAAGCGCATCAAGCTGCACGGCCCCACCATGGCCACACGCTGGTCGGTGCTGTGCGATGCCGATCCGCAGCTTGACCAGGCCGCCTTGCACACCGCGCTGGCCGCCGCCGTCGCGCGCGTCGACCAGCAAATGTCGCCCTTCAAGCCCGACAGCGACCTGATGCGCCTGAACCGCGCCGCGCCGGGCGAATGGGTCAGCCTGCCGCCCGAGATCATGACCGTGCTGGCGCGCGCCCTCGAGATCGCGCGCCTCTCCGACGGCGCCTTCGACCCCGCCGTGGGCGCGCTGGTCAACGCCTGGGGCTTCGGCGCCGAGCGTGAAGATCCCGACGCCGCCGCCATCCGCGTCGCCGCCCAATGGGGCGGCCCCCCTGCCCATCAATCGCTGGAACTGGATCTGGCCACCGGACGCGCCCGCAAACATGCCGACGCGCTGTTCGACCTGTGCGGCATCGCCAAGGGCTACGGCGTTGACCAGATGACCGCCGTGCTGCAAGCCCACGGCGTGGCGCACGCCCTGGTCGCGCTCGACGGCGAATTGCGCGCGCTCGGCACGCAAGCGAACGGTGAGCCCTGGGCCGTGGCCGTGGAAAGCCCCGAGCCTGGCCGCCGTGCCGCGCGCGGCGTGATCGAGCTGGCCGACGTGGCCGTCGCCACCTCGGGCGACTACCGGCGCTGGGTGCAGATCGGCGAGGCGCGCCTGTCGCACACCATGGACAGCCGCCGCGCCGCGCCGGTGAACAACGGCGTCGCCTCCGTCACCGTACTCGCCAGCGACTGCATGAGCGCCGACGCCTGGGCCACCGCCTTGCTGGTCAGTGGCCCCGTGCAAGGTCTGGCACTAGCGCAGCGCATGGGTCTGGAGGCGCTGTTCATGCTGCGGCGCGAGGGGCGCTGGGTGGAAATGGGGCTGGGGCGTTTCGCGACGGCTGGCGTTTCCGTGGGAGCGGGCTTGCCCGCGATAAGCCTTGGTTCAAGGCCAAGCGCTGCCATCGCGGCCAAGGCCGCTCCCACAGGCGGTATCTGAGCGGTCTTTCAACCTATTGATATTTTCAAAAATCACGACAGCGCGGACCATCAGAAAGAAGCCTCCCTCTCCTTCTGGGAGAGGGTTGGGGTGAGGGCAAGTGGCGTGTCATGAATTACGAAACTCTCAATAGAAACGGCAGTTGACCGCTCACCATCCTTGGGCAACCCGCCACCGGACGCGGAGAACGCAAAAGCAGTGGCCCGGCAGGTTGGCGCACCTCGACAAAGCACGCAACCGCAACGCATTCACCCTTCCCGTCATTGCGGCGAAAGCCGCGTCATGCGGCGCCAGCCGCGGTCATTCGTCATCGCCTTGAACGCAACACAGCATCAAGGCATGTCATCCGGCCCGGCCACTACAGACCGCCGCGCTATTCCACCCAACGCGTGAACACCTGCACCGACTCGCGCGGAGTGAAAAAAGTGTTGATCGGCGCGGCCTCGTCCGCATGGCCCAGCGACATGCCGCACACCAGCATCTCCTCGGCCGTGGCGCCGATGTGCGGCAGCACGATGGAGCCAAAGTTGTTCCACGCCGCCTGCGGGCAGGTGTGCAGCCCGCGCGCGCGCGCCGCCAGCATGATGTTCTGCAGGAACATGCCGTAGTCGACCAGGCTGCCCTGCCCCATCACGCGGTCAAGCGTGAACATCAGCCCAACCGGCGCATCGAAGAAGCGGAAATTGCGCTGGTGCTGCGCGTGCATCTTGTCCTTGTCGCCCTTGCCGATGCCCAGCAGGCCGTACAGGCTCCAGCCGTTCTGACGGCGGCGGCCCAGATAGGGCTCGACCCAGTGGCGCGGGTAGTAGTCGTAGTCCTCGCGGAACTTGGTTTCCAGCTCGGGGCGCTGGCGCAGTTCGTCATGAGCGGCACACACTTTGCGCACCAGTTCATCTTTTTTCTCGCCCTGCAGCACGTACACCTTCCAGGGCTGGGCGTTGGTGCCGCTGGGCGCGCGACTGGCCACCCGCAGAATGCTCTCCAGCACTTCGCGCGGCACCGGCGTGGGCAGAAAGGCACGGGCCGAAAAGCGGTTTCCGATCACCGCATCAACGCTGGTCGGATCGTTGATCCTGGCGCTTACCTGGGACATTGCAGTTGCTCCAAAACGGTTTTGAGCGCCGCCGGCAACGGTACTGGCCGCTGCGTGGCGCGATCAACGTAGACGTGCACGAAATGGCCCTTGGCCGCCGTCATGGGCGCGCCTTCGGCGAACAGGCCCACTTCGTAGCGCACGCTGCTGGATCCCATGTGCGCCACGCGAATGCCAGCCTCGATGTTCTGCGGAAAGGCCAGCGAGGCGAAATACTGGCACTGCGTTTCCACCACCAGGCCGATCACCTCGCTCTTGGCCGTGTCCAGCACGCCCTGCTCGATCAGATGCGCGTTCACGGCGGTGTCGAACCACGAGTAGTAGACGACGTTGTTCACGTGGCCGTACTGGTCGTTGTCCATCCAGCGGGTGGTGATGGTGCGAAAGGCGTGGTAGGCCTCGCGCGGCTCGGGTTGGGGGCGGGCAGGTGCGTTCATCGCGTGGCATTCTGCCAGCGGCCATCCCTTTGCCACAACCCGGCACCAGGATTGGGGCACCGCGCGACAAGTTATTGAGAGTTTCGTAATTCAGGACAAGCATATGCAATGCCTTCTCCTCATCCCGTCATTGCGGCGAAGGCCGCAATCCACACGGTGTCTGCGGGTCAACACCGTGTCAAGGTAACGCCCCATGGATTGCGGCCTTCGCCGCAATGACGAGGGGATGTGAAGGGGTTTTTCTGATAGCCCGCGCCGTCGTGATTCTTGAGAATCTCATTAAGAGGCTGTCCTCAAACTCCTCGTGCCGCGCTTGTCCCCAGTCTCGGGCGCCTTGCAGCACACCCGATCCGGGGCAATCGCTTACCACGATGAATTTGAGAACAGCCTCTAAAAATGCTGCAGCGCACAAAAACCCCTTGCAATCGCCGTTCAGGCTCCTAAAATTCCGTCCATGCTGCACTGCAACATCACAAGAAGTGGTTCAGGGCGGCAGTTGAAGTGAATTGAGACCATCCACACTTGTCAAGGAGAGACACACATGCTGACGCCCGAACAAATCGTTGCCACCCAGAAAGCCAACCTGGAAACCCTGCACGGCCTGACCTCCAAAGCCTTCGAAGGCATGGAAAAGCTGGTCGAGCTGAATCTGCAAGCCACCAAGGCCGCGCTGGCCGAGTCCGCCGAGCACACCCAGGCCCTGCTGTCCGTGAAAGACGCGCAAGAGCTGCTGGCGCTGCAAGCCGGCCTGTTCCAGCCCCTGGCTGAAAAAGCCGCCGCCTACAGCCGTCACCTGTACGACATCGCCTCGGGCACCAGTGCCGAATTCAGCAAGGCATTCGAAGGCAAGATCGCCGAGGGCCAGGCCCAGTTCGCCGCCCTGGTGGACAACGCCGCCAAGAACGCTCCCGCCGGCTCCGAGACCGCCGTCGCCATGATGAAGAGCGCCGTGGCCGCCGCCAACAACGCCTTCGAATCGGTGCAAAAAGCCGTCAAGCAGGCGTCCGACGTGGCCGAGGCCAACTTCAACGCCGTGACCACCAGCGCCACCACCGCCGCCAAGAACACCTCGGCCGCCGCCAAGAAGCGCGCCGCTTAAATCAAGTCATCACGTGGCCCCGCACCGGGGCCACCGACACCGCTTGTCTCCTCGGGTCCTTTCGATACCCTCGGGTTCAGGGATCCCTTCAAGGGGCTGACCGTTACTGGTCAGCCCTTTTTTTGTTTCCATCCTGGAAACAGCGTTCGAATCCCCGGAGCGTGCCGTGTCATACCGTTTTGCGCTCAAAACGATGACGAATGACCGCGGCTGGCGCCGCATGACAAATGACGAATGCCGCCTTTGCCATTGAAGCGCAGCGAAGTCATTTGTCATTTGTCATTTTTGAACGCCAATGCGCGTCAACCGCCGCTTCCAGCGGTCACGGACATTTCATACTTTCTGGCTATCGTGCCTGTTTCCTCAGGATGGAGAGAACATGAAACGCCGCGCACTTTTCAAAGCCACCGCCGGATCGG
Organism: Pseudomonadota bacterium; assembly: GCA_030538085.1. Classification (GTDB taxonomy): domain Bacteria; phylum Pseudomonadota; class Gammaproteobacteria; order Burkholderiales; family Burkholderiaceae_C; genus Ottowia. Next base: position 36,411 of record JAUNUR010000002.1, read on the forward strand.
CCATCGCCGCCGCCACCATGCACACCCACGCCCAGTCCGCCGCGGTGGACACGCTTGGCTACCGTGGCGCCTACCCGTTCCAGCACGGCGTGGCCAGTGGCGATCCCTGGCCCACGCAAGTCATCCTCTGGACCCGCATCACCGCGCCGGGGCTGGCGGTGGACAGCATTCCGGTGGGGGTGCGCGTGGCGCGCGACCCCGCCATGTCGCAACTGGTGCTCCAGACCACGGGTTACGCGCACGCGCTGAACGACTTCACGTTCAAGATCGACGCCCTCCTGCCCCAGCCCGACACCGCCTACTACTACCAGTTCGAGGCCCTGGGCCACCGCTCGGACATTGGCCGCACGCGCACCGCGCCCGCGGCCGACGCGGCACTGCCACAGGCGCGCTTCGCCGTGGTGAGCTGCTCGAACTACGGATTTGGCTACTTCAACGCCTACCGCAACATCGCCGCGCGCGCCGACCTGGACGCGGTGCTGCACCTGGGTGACTACATCTACGAGCACGCGCAGGGCTTCTACGCCGATCCGGCGCTGGCCCGCCAGCGCCCCATCGACCCGCCGCACGAGCTGGTCACGCTGAGCGATTACCGCCGTCGCTATGCCTGCTACCGCCTGGATCCCGATCTGCGCGAATGCCACCGGCAGCACCCCTTCATCTGCGTGTGGGACGACCACGAGATCACCAACGACGCCAACAAGGACGGCGCCATCAGCCACCCCGCCTGGCTGGGCGACTACACCACCCGCAAACTGGCGGCCGTGCGCGCCTACCACGAGTGGATGCCGATCCGCGCCGTGCAGCCCGACAACCTGCTGCGCATCTACCGCACGCTGCGCTACGGCAAGCTGCTGTCGCTGCAAATGCTGGATACCCGCCTCATCGGCCGTGACCAGCAAGATCTGACCCGCCGCTGGGACGGGCGCCGTCAAATCCTGGGCGCCGCCCAGGAAAGCTGGTTGTACGCCCAATGGACCGAATCACGCCAGCAGGGCGTGCAGTGGTCGCTGATGGGCCAGCAGGTGATGTTCTCGCCGCTGCTCGGCATGGGCCCCTATTCCGAGGCCGACAGCTGGAACGGGTATTCGGTGCAGCGCGACCGCCTGCTGGACTTCATCCAGAACCAGCGCATCGACAACGTCGTCGTGCTCACCGGCGACTACCACAGCTCGTTCGCCTTCGACGTGTGCAAGCAGCCCCACCTGGTGTGGGTCTACGATCCGCGCAGCGGCGCCGGCTCGGTGGCGGTGGAGTTCCTCACCCCCGCCATCACCTCGCCCGGCAGCAACAACACGGCGCTCAAGGGCCTGAACCCGCACCTGAAGTTCTACGACGGCACCCAGCGCGGCTACGTGGTGCTGGACGTCACGCCACAGCGTTGCCAGGGTGATTTTTTCTTCGTTCACACCATCACCAGCCGCGACACCACCGAACGCCATGCCGCCTCGCTGTTCACGGCCAGTGGCGCCAATCACCTGACGGTGGCCAGCACGCCCAGCGCGCCCAACCCGCGCGCCTATGCGCTGGCACCCGTGCCGGTACTGGACGATACGCTGGTCGGCTGGCGTTGAATCTCCGTGGGTTCATATTTCCCGCCGCCGGCAGCGTTTCCAGCAATGTGCCTCTGATTCCATTTCTGTTTCAAAACACCAATGGATGGTCACCCTGCGGAAGGGCGGGATCTACGTGGGCATAGGCTGCCGCCTGGATTGCGGCCTTCGCCGCAATGACGGGGAAGTTGCTGCTTTGATCTGGAGTTGCAATGGCGGGGGGCGAGATGGCCATTGAACCTAGAAACGGCAGTTGACCGCTTGCCATCCTTGGGCAACTGGCATGAGCATTGACTTTCACGGCTTCGATCAGGCTCACCTGTTGGGTGAGCGCGCTATGCACCCGATCGCACCGTGCTGGCCGCGCCATGCGGCGTTGCTCGTCCTTGCAGGCACGAGCCTGCCGCGTCCTCGCGTCTTGCCTGGCACGCCCATCACGGCACGCTCGGGCGCATCCAACTGCCGTTTCTAGGTTGAAAAGAGGAGATGAACGGCCTTCAGCGTCCGCCCAATGGGCGCCCCACCAGCGCTATCGTTTCATCAGCGCGTGAGCCGGCTCCAGCCTCGCCCGGCCTGCCGACGCAGCAGCAGATCGAACCAGCCACGCCAGGTGCCCACGCCATAGCCCAGGTGGTAGGCGGCAATCACGCCCGGCAGGCGCGGCAACAACCGCCACTGCCCTGCCCCGCGCGCCGCCAGCATGGATGCCGTGGCCACATACCCGCCATAGGCCACCAGCAACAGCGCCAGCGGCCACGGCCACCACGGTGCAGCGCACGCCAGCAGGACGATGGCCGCGACGAAAAGCATGGGCACGGCCTGCCGCACCGAACCGGGCTGACCATGCTTGCGCATCACGTAAGGCCGCCAGTAGCCGTATTGCATCTGCTGCGCAAACAATTGCCGCAGGCTGCCACGCGGCTGGTAGGTGGAGTGGATACGCGCGCTTTGCCACACGCGCCCGCCAGCGCGGCGGATGCGCAGGTTGTGCTCGTCGTCCTGGTTGCGCACCAGTTGTTCGTCAAACGGGCCAAAGCGGTCAAATGCCGCGCGCGGCCAGCAGCCCAGATAAACGGTGTCCACAGCACCCTCATGCGCCCTATCGCGCGAGCGCGCGCCGCCCACCACCCAGCGGCACTGAAAGGCCGCCGCGATGGCGCGCCCGGTGGCGCCCTGCCCGCGCGCCACCCACGGGCCACCCACGTTGTCGGCGCCGGTGCGCTCCAGTGCGGCCAGGCATTCGGTCAGGTAGTCGGGCGCGAATTCGGTGTGGATGTCGAAGCGCGCGATGACGGCGCCACGCGCGGCGGCCAGCGCGGCGTTCAGGCCGGTGGAGACGATGCGGCCGGGGTTGTCGATCAGCTTCAGGCGCGTGTCCCGCGCGGCGCGCTCGGCCAGCCGTTCGCGCGTGCCGTCGTCGCTGCGGCCATCGGCCACCAGCACTTCAAGCTGCCAGCCGGGCGGCAGTTGCTGCGCCAGGGCACTGTCGCAGAAGGCGTCGATGACCGCGCGCTCGTTGCGGCAGGGCGCGATCACGCTGATGAGTTGAGGCACGGATGGGGTAGCCGAATGTAGGGGCGAGTTCATGGGCGGTTGGTATCGCGAGGATGTGCAACGCCGCCATCGGGACAAAGGCGCGCTTTCACGTTTCGAAATTTCCGTGTCGGCGTATTAGCCCTTCGCGGTATCGCCGTGCCCTCACCCCCACCCTCTCCCGCATGCGGGAGAGGGAGAAAAGCGAGCGCCGCCGTTCTTCTGCTCATGCAGCCAAGGCTTGGGCTGGCAGGCAGCACGTCATGTTGCCCGACTTCGACCAAGCTTCGCCCCCTCTCCCGCTTGCGGGAGAGGGTTGGGGTGAGGGTATGGCGCATCACGGCGCACGCCCTTTCCACTCATCCAGCAGGCGCCGGTACATCGCATCCACCGCATCCATCTGCACGCGCCGGTCACCATCGCGGGCGATGCGCTCGGCGTTGTGCGCGCCGGCCTGGTAGGCCTTCGCCTCGTCGTCGATCAAGCCGCTCCACACGCGGGCCAGCGCGGGCGCGTCGCCCGCGGGCACCAGCAGGCGCGCGTTGAGCCAGTCGCGATTCGCCGGCAGGTCGCTGCCGATCACGGCCAGGCCGCAGGCCATGCTTTCGAGCACCGAAACCGAGGTTGCATCGCTGTACGGCACGCTGATTGACAGCTTGCAGCGCGCCAGCACGCCGGCCATGCCCGCGTCATCAAGCCGGCCATGCATTTGCACGGCATCGGCCAGACCCAAGCTGTCGATCTGCGCGCGCAGCGCCGCCTCCTGCGAGCCACCGCCCAGCAGATGCAGGCGCGCCTGCGGATGAACCACACGCACCTGCGCGAAGGCGGCCAGGATGGTGCCAATCTCGTAGTTCGGCTCCCAACTGCGCAGGCTGACGGCCTCGAAGCCCGGCTTGCCGTCCCACGGCGTGGGTGTGAAGCGGGCGCGCTCCACGCCCCAGTGGATCAGCTCGGTGCGCACGCCGGGCGCCAGCGCGCGCGCGGCGGCCAGCAGATCGGGCGAATCGCCCGTCACGCAGTCGGCCTGGCGCAGCGTCCAGGCCGTCAGGTGGCGCTTGAGGGCACTCTCCTTCGGTGTGACCAACAGGTCGCTGCCCCAGGCCGTCATCACCAGCGGGTGGCGGCCGGCGCGCGCGGCCAGGTAGCCATACGAGGTGACGTAATGCGCGTGCACCAGGTCGGGCGCCAGCGCCGCCACCGCGCGCCGCGCCGCGCCCACGCGCCACAGCCAGTCGGTGGCGCGGCGCACCAGCGGCAGCACGATCTGCTCCACGCCCTCGATTTCCTGAGGCCGCGCCGTGACCAGCGACAGGCGCCAGCCGCGCGCCAGCATCTCGCGCGCCCAGCGTTGCACGTGCACGCTGTTGGCGTCACCGAGCAGGCAGATGTGGCGGGTACTCATGGCTGCGGGGCACTGCGAAACGCTTCTTTATTCATAGCTGCTCGCGCTCACCTATCAAGCGCTGAGGGCCGATTTGGCTTGAAATCATGGACTACCGCCATCATGCCCCACCCTCCCGCGCGTGCAGCGCCAGCCAGCGCTGGTAATCGGCCTGCAGCGCGGGGTGTGCCTGCAGCCAGCGCGCGTCGGCCTCGCGCACGTCGCCCACCACGCGCGCCGGGCTGCCGGCCAGCACGGCGAAGTCGGCAAACTGCCCGCGCACGCGGCTGTGCGATGCCACCAGCGTGCCGTGCCCGAGCACCGTGCCGGCCTCGATGGTGCTGTGCGGGCCGATGAAGCAGCGCTCGCCGATGGCAATCGGCGCGCGGATCACCACATCCTGCAGCGCCGAGCCCGACAGCTCCGCCGCTACGCGCACCGCCCGGTGCGTGCTGTGGCTGACGATGCTGACGAAGTTGGTGACCTGCGTGCCACGGCCGATGTGCAAGCCCGCGCTGGCTTCGATGTAGTTGAAGTGCCCGATGAACACGTCGTCGGCCAGTTGCAGGTTTTCTTCATGCTCGATCACGGTGGATGGCGAGATGCGCGTGCCGGGCAAGTCAATGCCCACGCTGCGCTCACCGAACAGGATGCGGAAGAACAGCACGCGCCACAGCCGCCGCCGCCAGCGGTTGACGAGTGCGCGCAGGCCGACGCTCATGCCTGTGGTTCCGCCACGGCACGCGCCGGAATCGCTGGCCAGTTCGCCAGCCGCCAGAAGTAGTAGCCAAAGTAGATCACCATGCCCGCCGACACCGCCCACGCTCCCCGCAGCAACCCGCCCGTCCACAAACCCCAGGCCAGGCACAGCAGAAACACCGCCTGCCCCACCAGCGCCAGCCGGAAAGCCCAGCGCTGGCCCTGCCAGGCCATCGTCACCACCGCCAGCGGCGCGGCAACGAAGTGCGCGGCGATGTAGGGCGCCAGCGCGCGCGCCAGCTCGCCCGCCTCGCGCCAGTCGGTGCCGAACACGGTGGCGAACAGCCATGGGCCAGCGACCAGCAGCACGATCATCAAACCCAGCGCCAGCGCGCCCAGCAACGCCATCACCTGCCGCACCGCGCGCTGCGCCTCGACCGGGGTGGATTGTGTCAGCCGCGGGTACAGCGCCTGCGACACCGCCGTGCCCACCAGCGTGGCGGGCGCCTTCAGGTAGCGCAGCGCCAGGCCCCAGAAGCCAGCCGCCGCCTCGCCCGACCAGGCGATCAGCAGCGCCACCGCCAGCGCGTCCTGCAGCGTGCCTAAAAAGGCGTGTGGCGTGTTCAGCAGCGGAAAGTCGCGGTAGCGCCGCGCCACGCTGCGCATGGCATGGCCCTGCACGCGCCACAGGGCACCCCAGCCACCAGTGGGCGCCGTCCGCGCCAGCAGCGGCGCAGCCAGCGCCACGGCGATGACCGGGCCCAGCACCAGTGCCCATGCCGCCTCGGTGCCCGCTGCGCTGCCACGCCATAGCCACCAGCCCAGAGCCACCTGCAGCAGCGCGGCGCCCGCGTATTGCACGAAGCGGCTGGCGGCCAGCGCGCCGTAGGCCTCGGCGCGGTTGCTCCACATCATCAGCAGTTGCAGCAGCCCGCTCGCGGCCACCGACAGCGGCAGCGCCCACGCCACCGGCAGGCGGCCTGCCTCGTGCAGCGCCCAGGCCAGCGGCACGCTGAGCACCACCACAACCACCCAGATACGCAACGCCAGCGCCAGCAGCGCGGCGGCCTCGGCCTCGTCGCGCGCCATGGGCAAGGCGTATTCATACCGCGCGCAGGCCACCACCGCGATGGCGGCGGCGATGGTGGCAAAGGCGGTGAACAGGCCGAACGCCTCGGGGCTGAACAGCCGCGCCAGCACCGGCCCCAGCAGCAGCGGCACCCCTTGTGCCAGCGCGCCGCCGGTCAGCAGGGTGAAGGTGGCGCGCAGCATGAGGGTGGTGATGACCGCAAAGCGGGTTGAACAAAAAAACGCAGCGTGGTACCTGCATGGATTCTGTGGGAGCGGGCTTGCCCGCGATCAGCCTCCCCGCCCCACGGAACGCTCCATCGCGGCCAAGGCCGCTCCCACAAAAAGCAAACGCGGCAAGCCGCCTAAAATTGAGGGTTTCGCGTGAGCACGCCGATTATCGGTGACCCGGCTCGCGCGATGTTTCTTTCAGCTACCTGCGATTCACCGTGACCCAGACCCCGCCCCCCGACGACCTGCCCCAAGACGAGAACAAGCTGATCGCCGAGCGGCGCGACAAGCTCAAGGCCATCCGCGAAGGCGCCGGCGTGGCCTTCCCCAACGACTTCAAGCCCAAGGACCGCGCGGACCAGTTGCACCAGGCACATGGCGCCGCCACCAAGGAAGCACTGGAAGCCGGCGAGAAGATCCCCGCCAGCATCGCCGGGCGCATGATGCTGAAAAGGGTGATGGGCAAGGCCAGCTTTGCCACGGTGCAGGATGCCACCGGCCGTATCCAGGCCTACATCACCAAGGACGTGGGCGAGGACGTCTACGAAGCTTTCAAACACTGGGACCTGGGCGACATCATCGCCGTCGAGGGCCACATGTTCCGCACCGGCAAGGGCGAGCTGTCGATCCATGCCACGTCGATCCGCCTGCTCACCAAGAGCCTGCGCCCGCTGCCCGACAAGTTCCACGGCATGCAGGACCAGGAGCTGAAGTACCGCCAGCGCTACGTCGATCTGATCATGGACGAGGCCGCGCGCACGCGCTTTGCCGCGCGCAGCAAGACGCTGTCGGCCATGCGCGGCTTCATGACGGACAACGGCTTCATGGAAGTCGAGACGCCCATGCTGCACCCCATTCCCGGCGGTGCCAACGCCAAGCCGTTCGTCACGCACCACAACGCGCTGGACCAGCAGATGTTCCTGCGCATCGCGCCGGAGCTGTACTTGAAGCGCCTGATCGTCGGCGGCTTCGAGCGCGTGTTCGAGATCAACCGCAGCTTCCGCAACGAAGGCATCAGCGTGCGACACAACCCCGAGTTCACGATGATGGAGTTCTACGCCGCGTACTGGAACTACCAGGACCTGATGGACTTCACCGAACAGTTGCTGCGCGCCACGGCGCAGCAGGCAGTGGGCACGCTGCAGTTGCAGTACCAGGGCCGCGAGGTGGATCTGGGCCAGCCGTTCGCACGCATGACGATCCGCGAGGCGCTGCACGCCCACACCGACATCGGCGCGCATGTCGATGATGCAGCCGAGCTGATCAGCCGTCTGAAGAAGCTCGGCCTGAGCGAGGAAAAAGACCGCTTGAGCGGCCGCAGCCTGGCCAGCCTGCAAGTGCTGTATTTCGAGGAAGAGGTGGAGCAACACCTGTGGGCGCCCACCTTCATCATGGAGCACCCGACTGAAATCAGCCCGCTGGCGCGCGCCAACGATGCCCGCCCCGAGGTAACCGAGCGCTTCGAGCTTTACATCACCGGCCGCGAGATGGCCAACGGCTTCAGCGAGCTGAACGACGCCGAGGACCAGGCCGCGCGCCTGCAGGCGCAGGTGGCCTCCAAGGACGCGGGCGACGACGAGGCGATGTTCTACGACGCCGACTTCGTGCGCGCGCTGGAGTACGGCATGCCACCCACCGGCGGCTGCGGCGTGGGCATCGACCGCTTCATGATGCTGCTGACCGATTCACCCAGCATCCGCGACGTGATCCTGTTCCCAGCGCTGCGGCACGAGGCCTGACGGCACACCACCGGCACCACCACAACACACATGCGCATTCCCCTGTACTGGGCCGAGGCCAGCGCACCCGCGCTTGATCGCTCGCGCCGACAGGTCACGGTGAACCGCTGGGGTTGGTCCGACGAAAGCCCCACGGCCGCGCAAGCGCACGCGCAACTGCGGCTTGACGAAGCGCTTCAGGCCTATCGCCGCGACCCCAGCGTCCGCGCCCGTGAATCGCTGCGCGGCTACAGCGGCGCCGACGGCACCCCCATCTGCGAGGAAGTGCTGGACACCCACGGCACGGCGGTGCTCACGCGCAACGCCTATGGCGCGCACTGTCTGAACACGCCCAACGCGCTGTTCGTGGACATCGACCACCCCGAGCCCGGGTCACTGCGCACCTGGGTCGATAGGCTGCTGGGCCTGCTGGTCTTCGTGCTCGCCACCCTGTGCGTTTTCGCGCTCGTGCGCGGCAAGTGGGTGTGGGCAGGCGGCATGGTGGCAGCGGCGGTGCTTTTGCATGCCGCGCATCGCTTTCGCCTGGCACGCCGGCGTGAACGGCAAGAGCCGCAAGCATTGGCGCGCGTGCGCGATTTCTTTGCCGCCCGGCCCGACTGGGGCGGCCGCGTCTACCGCACCCCCGCGGGGCTGCGCGTGCTGGTCACGCACCGCCCGTTCGACCCACTGGAGCCCGACACGGCCGCCTGCTTCGACGCGCTGGGAGCCGATGCGATTTATCGCCGCATGTGCGAGCGTCAGCGCTGCTTTCGCGCGCGCGTCAGCGCCAAGCCCTGGCGCGCCGGCGTGCGCGAACACCTGCCGCCCTCCTGGTCTGGCCGCTGGCCCGTTCCGCTGAAATACGCCGACCAGCGCGCCGTCTGGGTGCTGGAGTACGACCGCGTCGCCAAAGGCTTTGCCGCCTGCCACTTTCTGGAGGCGCTGGGCCACCCGTTCGTCGATCAGGCCATCCAGACCACGCTGGACTGGCACGACGACCTCAGCCGCGCCCGTGGGTCACTGCCGATGGCGTGAAGGGCGGACCTGCATGCTGCGCCGTTGCTGATCCCTGACTGGGGGGCAATCGCTTGCCGCAACGATTTCAAGGGCAGGCCTCAAAACCAGCGATAACGGTTTGAAGCCGTTTATAAGTCCTGAAAAAAGAGCTGCTTGCGCAGGTATTTAAAGCGCAATAGCCATGTTTCATCGTTGAAAAAATAGATCAAGTCCCCCCATGGAAGCTTGGGCTGCTCTTGACCAGCCCGCAAACGCAGAAGGAACCACTCGGCAAGTTGGCGCACCCCAGCAAAACCTTTACCCCCGTCATTGCGGCGAAGGCCGCAATCCACACGGTGTCCTTTGATCAACGCCGTGTCGAGGTGGCCGCCATGGATTGCGGCCTTCGCCGCAATGACGGCAGGTCAGGTGAACGGGTGGATATGACGGATCGCCATCCTTGGGCAACCCGCATGAGCACTGACTTTCACGGCTTCGATCACGCTCACCTGTTGGGTGAGCGCGCTATGCACCCGATCGCACCGCGCTCGGGTGCATCCAACTGCCGTTTCTATTGATATTTTCAAAAATCACGACAGTGCGGGCCATCAGAAAGAAATCCCCCTCTCCCTCTGGGAGAGGGTTGGGGTGAGGGCAAGTGGCGTGTCATGAATTACGAAACTCTCAATAGGTTGAAAGGGATGAACCTCAGCCACGCCGCGCCAGCCGCCGCAGCCCCAGCCACTGCTGCGCCCAGAAGCCGCGTCCGTAGTCGCGCCCGTGCAGCACCTGGTCGTCGATGCCGGTCGGCTCGGTACCGGGGCGCCAGTCGGCGGAGCGAAACAGCAGGTCCCACCACGAAAACAGTACGCCGTAGTTGGCGCCATAGGGCGACAGCGGCTGCGATCCCGGCTCGTGCCCCAGCGCGATGGCGTGGTGGCGGCGGTGAAAGCTCGGACTGACCAGCAGCCTGTTGCCCAGCCAGCCCCAGGACCAGCGCAGGTTGGCGTGGTGCAGGCTTTCCAGCAACTGCGTGACGGCCACCAGCGCCACGAACTGCGCCGGCACCACGCCGATCAGGATGGCGGCGCAGACGAAGATCACGTCGGTGATGACCGAATCCAGCAGGTGGTTGCGGTTGTCGGTCCACATCGTCATCTGGCGCTGGCTGTGGTGCACGGCGTGCAGTTGCCACCACCAGTTCCAGCGGTGCTGCGCGCGGTGGATCAGGTAGCCGATCAAATCGAACACCACCAAGTAGATCAGGAAGCTGACCCACGCGCGGTCCGTCACGCCCGGCCACAGCTGGTCGATCTGCAGCGTGGGCAGGCCGTGCGCGCGCAGCCAGCCGATGCCCTGCGTCAGCCACAGCTCCACGCTGAAGAACATCGCCAGCTTGAACAGGCCCAGGCGGTGGATCAGCGTGTAGATCACGTCGATGCCAATCGCATGGCGGTCGCGCACCGGCTCCACCGGCCACAGGCGCTGCAGCGGGCCAATCACGGTCAGCATCACCACGATTTGCAGCAGCCCCACCAGCAGCCAGCCAGTGGCGGCAAAGCCATCTTCCAGCAAGTTGCCCGCCCCCACGGCAAAGGCCAGCGGCTGCACGGCGGCTTCGAACAGCCATTGCCGTGCTGCCTCGAAGGCGTCGGTGAGCGTGTCCAGCACGGTCTTTAGCCCCCGTGCGTGGCTATCCAGGTCCGGTAATCGGGGTGCTCGCGCAGCGTCTTGAAGCAGAAGCCGCGCGCCTTCAGGCCGCTGACCAGCGGCTCCAGCACCGCCGGTGCCCACGGGTCCTGGCGCGACCAGATGCCCAGGTGCGCCATCAGGATGTCGCCCGCGCGAATGTCGCGCAGCGCCTGGTGCAGCAAGCTGCTGTTGGGGTATTCGCCGCTGGGCAGCTCATCGCCCAGAAAGCCCGCCCGCGCCCAGCCCACGTGCTTGAAGCCGCAGGCCTCGGCCGCGGCCAGCAGCTTGGGCGATGTCTTGCCGCCCGCGGCGCGGAACAGCGGCAGCGGCTTTTTCTGCGTCATCGATGCCAGCCGGTCGGCCGCCAGTTGCAGGTTGCCGCAGTACTGGGCGGCGGTCCAGGTCAGCGTCTTGCCCGCCTGCGCGCCCGACGAAGGACGAATGCGAAAGCGCGGCTCGCCGCCCGGCTGCGCCGGTGGCAGGTCGGCCTGCCAGTAGGCATGGTCCCAGGTGTGCGATGCGAATTCGTGCCCCTCGGTCGCGCGGGCCTTCCACCACGGCGCCCAGTGCCGGCCCAGCGTGCCGTCGCCCTCCTGCGTTTTCTCCTGCGCGGCAAAAAAGGTCACCTTGACGCCCTGGCGCTTCAGCACCTCGGCCACCAGCGGCGCCACGCCCATGTGACCGGTGTCGAAGGTCAGGTACACGGGCTTGCAGGATGCCGGGCCATTCTGGGCTGCAACGCCCGTCCAGACAGCGCCGAAAGCTGCAAGCGCAATAGCGTATCGAGCCAGGCTGCAGACCGATGGCCGCGGAGCAGACCACGCCAGCGATCGCCGTCGGCGGACCTGTGCCGGCGACTGGCGATGTCCCCCCTGCGCAGCAAAGGGGGGAAGCGGCGTCAGCCGCTCAGGGGGGTCAAATCCTTTTCGCATGGTCCAGCGTCCACACCCCGTGCGGTGATCTGCCCACCTTCACCTGATGCACCACCTGGCGCTGCGCCACGTCGATCAGGCTCAGCCGCCCGGCCCAGCGCGAGCCAACCATGATCAGCGAGCCGTCGGCCGAGATGTCCATGCAGTCCGGCCCCGCCGGCGCCGGAAAGGTGTCGACCACCGTGAACTTCTCGTAGTCGATCTTGCTGATGGTGTTGGCCACGCGGTTGCTGACGAACACGTGGCGCCGGTCGCCCGTGGCGCGGAAGGCGTGCGCGCCCTTGCCCGTGGGAATGTGCCGCACCAACTGCGGCAGCTTGCCGCCGGCCACGTCGTACACCTCCACGCCGGCGCCGCCCGTCAGGCCCAGCAGCAGGTGCCGGTCGTCGGGCGTGACGAACACGTCGGCGGGCATGGGGCCGGTCTTGGCACGATGCGTCAGCGTCTGCGTGGCCAGGTCGATCACCACCAGCTCGTCGCTGTCCTGCATGCTCGACCACACCGTGGTGCTGCGCGTATCGATCCACAGGTGGCTGGGCGTGCGGGCGGTGGGGATGCGCCTGACCAGCGTCGGGTGTGCGCCGTCCCAGCCGTAGATGTCGATGTGGTTCAGCCGGTTGGCGGCGGTGACGAACCACTTCATGTCGGGCGAGAAGCGCAGGTGGTAGGGGTCGCGGATGTCGCGCAGCGTGCGCTGCACCTCGGCGGTGCGCGGGTCGATGAAGGTCAGCGAATCACTGGCCGCATTGGCAACGATGACGGATTTCTCATCCGGCGTCAGGTACAGGTGATGCGGCTCCTTGCCGGTGGGAATGCGCTTGATCTCGGTCCAGCGGATGGCGTCGATCACGCTCACGTCGCCGTCGAGCGAATTGAGCACGAACACCGGCGCCCCCCAGCGCGGCGCGGCGGCCACGGGCCGTGGCACCGCCGTGGCCTGCGCACGCGCCCCAGGCAGGGGCAGCGCGGCCAGTCCCAGCCAGCCAGCGAAGCGGCGCCGGGACGGCGAAAAACGACGGGAAACGGTATTCACCACACAAACCTTCCTAAGAGGCTGTCCTCAAATTCATCGCGGTCAGCGATTGCCCCGGATCGGGTGTCCTGCAAGGCGCATTACGCAGCCAATAGCTTGTGCTATTGGCAAGGGATGCAACGCCGCAGGGCGCCCGAGACCGGGGACAAGCGCGGCGCGAGGAGTTCGAGGACAGCCTCTAAGGCAACGGGCGAGTTTAGCCCCGCACTCGCGCCCAGGTTCACATAACATCCGGCCCATGCAACAGGTGGACATCGACGGCGTTTTTCTTGAAGTGCATCACATCCCCGTGGCCGCGGGCACCCAACCCACGGGCGCGCCGCTGGTGTTCCTGCACGAGGGGCTGGGCTCGGTCGCCATGTGGCGCGACTGGCCGGCCAGCCTGTGTGCCGCCAGTGGCCGCGCCGGCTGGGTGTATTCACGCCAGGGTTATGGCCGCTCCAGCCCCGTGCCCGACGTGCGCGGCCAACCGCGCGAACACGCCGACGGCACGCGCAGCGGCCGCCTGCAGCCCGACTACATGCACCGCGAGGCACTGCACGTGCTGCCCAGGCTGCTAGCGCGGCTGAGCGTGGAGCAGCCGGTGCTCATCGGCCATTCCGACGGCGGCACCATCGCCCTGCTCCACGCCGCCCGGCATGCGGTGGCGGCCTGCGTGGTGATGGCGCCGCACGTGATGGTGGAAGACATCTCGGTCCAATCCATCGACGCGGCGCGGCAAGCCTACGAAGGCGGCACGCTGCGCGAGCGCCTGGCGCGCTACCACGACGACGTTCAGGTCGCCTTCTGGCAATGGAACGACGTGTGGCTGAGCCCGGCCTTCCGCGGCTTCGACATTCGCGGCGAAATCGGCAGCATCACCGCGCCGCTGCTGGCGATTCAGGGCCTGGACGATCCCTACGGCACCATGGCGCAGATCGACGACATCGCGCGTGCCGTGCCGCACGCCCGCCTGCTCAAACTGCCCACCTGTGGTCATTCGCCGCACCGCGATCAGCCCGATGCGGTGAACACCGCCATCGCCGGCTTTCTGGCAACGCGCTGATCAGGCCACCGCCGACGAAGCGGACAGCGCCGCGCGCTGCTCCATCGCCAGCACGCTGATGGCTGGCAGTTGCGTCATCACCATCTCGTCGCACAAGGCGGGCACGGCATCCAGCGGAAATACCTCCAGCAGGCGCTCGGCCACGCGCGCCGCGTATTCGGGGCCGGAGCGCGAGTAGATGAACACCAGGGAGCCAACCAGCCAGTGGCGCAGCTCGTCCAGGTCCTGCGCGCCGTGCATCGACACCGCCAGCATGGCCGCCTCGGCGTCGCGCAGCATCTGCATGAGCCCGATCATGTACATCTTGCTGGCCGCCAGCGAGCGCCGGGTCTTGAACGACGAGGCTCCGGGCGTGTGGCCTGAATCCCGCATTCCGGGCAGTTGCGACGGCGCGAAGCCGCTGGATACCGCGAAGCCCGAATCCAGGGCCTCCCCACCATGGCCGCCCCCCCGCACCCGCGTGGGCTGGAACTCCACCGTGCCGGTCTCGCTGAAGTCGGCGGCGCCCTTCAGCGTGGCCGTCACGCGCATCAGGTGGCCGTCGAATATCAGACGCGCCACCATTTCATCGACATCGAAGCCGAGCATCTCGGCCAGCTCATCCTTGTCACGCTTGCCGTTCGCCAGCACCAGCAACTGTCGCTCGCGCGGCAACAGGGCTCGGCGATCAGTCAACGAAGCCCGGCCCTTCTCGGTTTTGGCCAGAATCACGGCAAGAACTCCCTACTGCTACCACAACGCGCCCACTGTAGGGTTCAGGCATGAAACGTTGATGACAACGCCCTTTCAAGGGCTTCCTGCTTCAAATAGCAGAGCAACCAGCACTTTTCGCTCAAGGGCGCAGCAAGGCCAGGTCGTCGGCGCTCAACCACCGCCACTGCCCCGCCGCCAGATCGGCCGGCAGCGCCAGCCCGCCCACCCGTGACCGGTGCAGCGCCTCCACCCGGTTACCCACGGCCGCCACCATGCGCTTGACCTGGTGGTATTTGCCCTCGGTCAGCGTCAGCCGCAGATGGTGTTCTTCAACCGCCTCGGCGCCTCCGGCGGCCACGGGCCTGGGGTCGTCATCCAGCACCACGCCCGCCCGCAGCCGCTCAATCTGCCGCTCGTCCAGCGGGTGCCTGGTGGTCACCTCGTACACCTTGGGCACGTGGTGGCGCGGCGAATTCATGCGGTGGATGAAGGCCCCGTCATCCGACAGCAGCAGCAGACCGGTGGTGTCCTGATCCAGCCGCCCCACGGCCTGCACGCCTGCCACCTTGCCCGTGGCGGGGCGCTGGCGCAGCGGCATGGGCAGCAGGGTGTACACGCTGGGCCAGGCGCCCGGCCGGTGCGAGCACTCATAGCCAGCCGGCTTGTTCAGCATGACGTAAGCACGTTCGTGATACTGCCATGACAGGCCCTGCACGGAGAACGCCAGTGGCCGGGCCGCCAGATCAAGCGCCACCTCCGTGGATGGTTCCGTGCACACCGCCCCGTTCAGCGCGACATGGCCTTTTTCGATCAATCCCGCGCAAATGCGCCGCGTGCCGAAGCCCTGGCTGTAAAGCAATTCACTCAGTCGCATGCGTCTTCCAAATCGGTTTTTCTTGCGTTAAGTCACCCCATGTTGTGTGTTTTTTGCCCCAGCTCGCCACTCGGGGACATTCCATGCAGGTGAATTTCAGTACCATTCAAAAAATAACAGTGTTTTTTACACTAGGGAGATTTTGTTGACCACCATGTCCAGTTCCGCCGTGGTAGCGACCGTGCTGGCCGCCGTGGTGTTGGTGGCCGGCACTCTGGCGCTGACGGTGTACCTGATGCGCCGCCAGCAGGCCACACTTGCCAAGCCAGCCGCCAAGCGCCACTTACCCACGCAGTGGCCGCTGGTGCCGCGCCCGCTTGCCAACAGCACCGAGCGCCAGGTGTGGCAGTGGCTGCAGAAAGTGTTTCCCGATCATTTCATCATGGTCAAGCTGCCCGTGACGCGCTTCACCATGCCACGCGAGGCGGGCGAAGGCGAGGAATGGTTCGACATACTGAGCCGCGCCTATTGCAGCTTCGCCGTGTGCAGCCGTGACGGTCATGTGGTGGGCTGCGTGGATGTGGTCAACCCGCACGGGCCCACGCGCCACAACCGCCAGCTCAAGCAAACGCTGCTGTCGCAGTGCGGCATTGCCTACTGGGTACTGGAGCCCGAAGCGCTGCCCCCCGCCGAAGCCTTGCGCGCTGAATTCCTGGGAGTACCCGAGCCCGAGCCTGAGACCAAGACCGAGACCGAGCCTGAGACCCCGGCACCACGCGATGCGCTGGCCGAGGTCGAAACCCTGCGCTCCCAACTGCACGAGGCGCTGGACCGCAACCGCAACTACCGCCATCAGCGCACGCTCGACTCGTCCGACCAGGTCGATGCCCAGGTCACGCACTGGCCGCAAGCCGACTCGTTCCTCGGCACGATGGACAGCCGCGGCTCCGAGCGGACCTGAAACCCTGCTTCTTTCTATTGAAGTTTTCAACCTATTGAGCAACCCAACCCCGTCAGCAGGGCCGGTGCACCTGAAGAAAATCAATGACTTACAAAACGTTTTCTTGAGAGAGTTTCGTCATTCAGGACAAGCCCATGTCATGCCTTCACCTCATCCCGTCATTGCGGCGAAGGCCGCAATCCACACGGTGTCCGCGGGTCAACGCCGTGTCAAGGTGACGCTCCATGGATTGCGGCCTTCGCCGCAATGACGAGGGAATGTGAGGGCGTTTTCTGATGGCCCGCGCTGTCGTGATTATTGAAAATATCAATAAAAACGGCAGTTGGATGCGCCCAAGCGTGCCGTGATGGGCGTGCCAAGCCAGGCGCCATCGGCCACAAGCCGCACTTCACGGCCAAACCCACCCTCACAAGAAAGGGGGCACTCCGATACCCAAGCCCCCTGCAAGCACCCAGTCACGCCGCCAGGCGGATGAAATGCTCGCGGTAGTGCAGCAACTCATCGATGGATTCATGCACGTCGGCCAGCGCCGTGTGCAACTGCTGCTTCTTGAAGGCATCCACCACCTCGGGCCGCCAGCGGCGCGCCAGTTCCTTCAGTGTGCTCACGTCCACGCTGCGGTAGTGGAAGAACGCCTCCAGCCGCGGCATGTACTTGACCAGGAAGCGCCGGTCCTGCCCGATGGTGTTGCCGCACATGGGCGAGGTGCCCTTGGGCACATATGGCGACAGAAAGGCGAGCAACTGGTCGGTGGCCTGCTCCTCGGTCAGGGTGGAGGCCTTCACCTTCGCCGTCAGGCCGCTGCGCCCGTGCGTGCCGGTGTTCCAGGCGTCCATGGCGTCCAGCACGCTGTCGGGCTGGTGAATCACCAGCACCGGGCCTTCCACGCGCACATCCAGTTGCGGGCTGGTCACGATGACGGCGATCTCGATGATGCGCTCCTTCTCCGGGTCCAGCCCGGTCATCTCGCAGTCGAGCCAGATCAGGTTTTGCTCGGATTTGGCCAGCGCGGGAGCGGCCTGGGGGGTGCACACAGTCTCGTTCATGGCGCCGATTGTCCACGGCACGGCCCTTGCAGCGGCGCGCAGCGCCCTAAACTTCGGCTTTCACATACCTTTTCCCCGAGCCCACCTTGAACGAACCGCTGTCTCCCGCCCTCGTCCTTACCCTGCTGTTCTGCCTGGCCTTGCTCGCCAACGTGGGCGTGAAGCTCTGGCTGGCCTCGCGCCAGATCCGCGCCGTGGCGCGCCACCGTGGCGCCGTGCCGGCCGAGTTTGCCGCCACCATCGGGCTGGATGCCCATCAGCGCGCCGCCGACTACACCGTCGCCAAGCTGCGTTTCGGCCTGCTGGAGGTGGCCCTGTCCGCCGCCGTGCTGCTGGTGTGGACGCTGCTGGGCGGGCTGGACTGGCTGAACGGCCTCTTGATGGGCTGGCTGGGTCCGCGCCCGCTGCTGCAGCCGCTGGCGCTGCTGGTGTCGTTCGCCGTCATCAACGGCGTGATTGAGCTGCCGGTGTCGCTGTACCAGACCTTCGTGATCGAAGAGCGCTTCGGCTTCAACAAGATGACGCTGCGCCTGTGGCTGGGCGACCTGCTCAAGTCCACGCTGGTCAGCAGCGTCATCGGCGTGCCGCTGGCGGCGCTGGTGCTGTGGCTGATGCAGGCCACCGGCAGCCTGTGGTGGCTGTGGACCTGGGCGCTGTGGATGGGCTTCAGCCTGCTGATGCTGGTGATCTACCCCACCGTCATCGCGCCGCTGTTCAACAAGTTCCAGCCGCTGCAGGACGAATCCCTCACTGAGCGCGTGACGCAGCTGATGGCCCGCTGCGGCTTTGCCGCCAAGGGCCTGTTCGTGATGGACGGCAGCCGCCGCAGCGCGCACGCCAACGCCTACTTCACCGGCTTCGGCGCCGCCAAGCGCGTGGTGTTCTTCGACACGTTGTTGCAGCAGCTCACCCCGCCCGAGGTCGAGGCCGTACTGGCGCATGAACTGGGCCACTTCAAGCACAAGCACATCATCAAGCGCATCGCCGGCCTGTTCGCCTTCAGCCTGGCCGGGCTGGCGTTGCTGGGTTGGCTGTCTCAGCAAGACTGGTTCTACGCCGGGCTGGGCGTGGCGCCCAACCTGTCGCCCGCCATGGGCGGCGTGGTGCCCAACCACGCGCTGGCGCTGCTGCTGTTCATGCTGGCGGTGCCGCTGTTCACCTTCTTTTTGTCGCCGCTGATGGCGCAGCTGTCGCGCAAGCACGAGTTCGAAGCCGACGCCTACGCCGCCACCCAGGCCAGCGCGCAGGACCTGAGCAACGCGCTGGTCAAGCTGTACAAGGACAACGCCAGCACGCTCACGCCCGATCCGCTGTACGTGCGTTTCTACTACTCGCACCCGCCCGCCAGCGAACGCATCGCGCGCATGGGCGCGCGGGTGCAACCGGCTTGAATGGCTCGGGCATGAATTTCAACCCAAATCAGCCTCTAGCGCATGTCCAACAAGCACTGTCAGCTATCGAACTTGAAGCATCATTGACTCCCCTGCCCGGCTGGCGAACCACGACATTGAGCGCCGCACCCGCCATTGAGAAGCACTGGCGCCTGCCCGGTTTCCGCCAGCCCATGGCGCTGGCCCAGGCCGTGGCCGATTTGGCCGAACGGCTCAACCACCATCCCGAATTGCTGATCGGCCATGGCGTCTGCACCGTGCGCTGGACCACGCACGACGCCGGCGGCGTGACCGCGCTCGACCTTGACGCCGCCCGCCGCACCGACGCCTTGGCGGCGCATCTGGGCGCATTGCCAGAAAGCGCATGAGCCGCCCGCGCCTCCCGCCCACCCCCGCCGACGCGCGCCTGCGCGAAGGCCTGGTCGTCAGCGCGCATGGCCGCCACTGCGTGGTCGAGACGCCCGAGGGCGAGCGCGTCATCTGCCACCCACGCGGCAAAAAACTGGCCGTGGTCGTTGGCGACCGCGTGCGCTGGTTGCCCAGCCAGGATGAAGGCACCATCGAGCGCATCGACGAGCGCCGCAACCTGCTCTACCGCCAGGACGAGGTACGCACCAAGAGCTTCGCCGCCAACCTGGACCAAGTGCTGATCCTTGTCGCCGCCGAGCCCGAGTTTTCAGAGCACCAGCTTGCCCGCGCCCTGATCGCCTGCGAGGCCGAGCACGTCGAGCCGCTCATCGTGCTCAACAAGGCCGATTTGACGGAGCCATTCGCCCGCGCCTGGGCCCGCCTGGCGCCGTACCGCGCGATGGGCTACACGGTGCTGCCGATCGCGGCCAAGCCGTCGTGCCCTCACCCCAACCCTCTCCCGCCAGCGGGAGAGGGAGAAAACCCCATCGCGCCTGCCACGACCCATGTGGACTTGCTCCCTCTCCCCGCTGGGGAGAGGGTTGGGGTGAGGGGCGACCACGATGCGATGAGCCTCGGTTCGTTCGACGCGTTGATGGCCCGCCTGCAAGGCCACACCACCCTCATCCTCGGCCCCAGCGGCGCCGGCAAGAGCACCCTGATCAACCGCGCCGTCCCCGGCGCCGCCGCGCAGACCGGCGAAATCTCGCAGGCGCTGAACAGCGGCAAGCACACCACGACGACAACGACCTGGTACTGGCTGGATGGCGCCCGCACCTGCGCCCTCATCGACTCCCCCGGCTTCCAGGAGTTCGGCCTGCGCCACATCGACCCCATGCAACTGGCCGCTTACATGCCCGACATCAAGCCGCACGTGGCCGAATGCCGGTTCTACAACTGCACGCATTTGCATGAGCCGGGGTGTGGGGTCAGGGCAGCCGTCGCGCCCGATGCCCAAGCGCCCGCCAGCACCTCGGGAATCGGCGCCAATCGCTACAAAATTTACAGCGATTTGTTTGCTGAACTGCATGGCGCGTGACGCCGCCGCAAGCTGGCGTTGAGCGCAGCGAAACCCAGCACCCCGCGCAACCGCTGGGTTTCCAGTTCCATCGGCCCACGGGCTTTTCATCTACACCCTCTCAGGTCAAGCAAACCAATACGCAGCTCGGCCATGGGATACGAAATTCACGGACAAGGTCGCGGCATACCTCGTTGCCGTGCGCCAACCTCTACCGGGCAGTTTCTTTTGCGTCCCTTACGAGCTGATCAAGACCAACTCAAGTCGCCTCGCTCGCCTGACGCGGAGCAAGCAACTGCTTGGCAAAGCGCTCCACCGCCGCCCAGTCGGTGAATTCCACCTTCGCCCTTGGGTCGGTCGGACCCTTGGTCATCCACATGATGAAGCGGATCACCTGCCGATCAACGAAGCGGTAGCTGGGGTAGTCGATACGGCCCGCGAACACGCCCGCCAACGTCGGTGCCCAGCCCGTTTGCTTGAGAAATTTCAGCACATAGGGATTGGTCTCGGCGGTGTTCTTGGCGGGCTTGCGCGCCACCACGTTGACCGAGAAGAACGCGCTCGGTTTGCTTTCAAGCAGCGCGCGGTGTCGGGCGACGAAGCGGTGCACGGCAGGCCGGTGCTTGCCATAGCGAATACTCGCGCCGATGACGATCTGGTCGAACGCAGCCAGATCCAGTGACGGCGTCTCGTCGCCCAGTTCCACCATTTCCGCTGCCTGCCCCGCCCCCGCCAGTATCTGCCGCATGCGCTCGCAAATGCGCCGCGTCTGTCCATCGACGGTGGAATAGAGGAAAAGCGTTCGTGTCATGCGGATCGCCCCTTGCGGGGTCAGGCCAGGCCGTGGGTCTACTTGCCCACCAGTTCATTCAGCTTGTCGGCTTCGAAGCTTTCCTCGCGTGTCGCCTCCTTGGGCACGCAGTCGGGGTCGATCTGGCACGAGAGTTTTTCAATCGCCTGCCACAGCAGCATGATCTGGTGCTCCTGGCTGGCGGTGCCGTCGATCAGGCCGCGCAGCGCCTGGCTCACGGGATCGTCGTTCTGCGTCACGCCATAGGCCGAAAAACCCATCTTGGCCGCCGCCTCTTCACGCTTGGCCACGTCGTCGGCCTGGATGATGCGCGCCGGGTTGCCCACCGCCGTGGCGCCCGCGGGTACCGGTTTGGTGACCACGGCCGACGAGCCGATCTTGGCCCCGTCGCCCACCGTGAAACCGCCCAGCACCTGACTGCTGGCGCCCACGATGACGCCCTTGCCCAGCGTGGGGTGGCGCTTGCTGCCCTTGGCGAGCGAGGTGCCGCCCAGCGTGACGCCCTGGTAAATGGTGCAGTCGTCGCCGATCTCGGCGGTTTCGCCAATTACCACGCCCATGCCGTGGTCGATGAACACGCGCTCACCGATCTTCGCGCCGGGGTGAATCTCGATACCCGTGAGAAAGCGTCCCCAGTGCGAGATCCAGCGCGCCAGCCAGTGCCAGCCGCCGTTCCACAGCGGGTGCGCTATGCGGTGCAGCACCAGGGCGTGAAAGCCAGGATATGAAAACACCACATCCCACACGCTGCGCGCGGCGGGATCACGCTCAAGAATGGCCTGGGTATAGGAACGGATGCGCTGCAACATGGTTGGGTGGCGAGTCTAACGCGCCTCGCATCCGCCCGCGCGGCACCGGGCACTTACAGCATCCTCGCGGGTGTCTGAGAGGCTGTCCTCAAACTCCTCGCGCCACGCTCGTCCCGGTCTCGGCGCGCTGCTTCGTTGCAGCACTTGCCAATAGCCCAAGACGGTTTTATGAGAACATGCCCAAACTTGCCCGCCACCCAGTCTCGACTCTTCCTTATGCATGCCATGGACGCTCTTTTCGCCCGCATCGACCAAGCACTGAACATCCGGCTACCTGGGTTCTACAAGGCATTGGCGCAAGAGTTTCGCCTGGACCAGCAGGCAATGCAGGCCAATGAACTGACGCTGCTCCATGGCTTGGGTGATGTTCCCTCGCTCAATGCTGCGTACGAGATTCAACGCCATCTGCCGGACTGTCTGATGATCGGCAACGACAGCGGTGGCTGCGGCATTCTGGTGCGTGCCGATGACAGCGGTGACAGCAATATCTACTGCTGCGGGCTTGGCGCACTGGGGCCAGACGAGCTGGCCGTGCTGGCGCCTTCGCTTGCCCACTGGCGCAAGATTGGCTGGGCCAGCGGCGCTCATCGCTGGTACGAGTCGCGCGATCTGACGATGCGGTGGAACTCTGCGGAATGGCGCGAAAGCCACGACCAGGCCACGGTTCAGCATTTCTTGCGCACACAGCTGGCCACGCTGGCCGACATGCGTGCCGCCGGCACCATCGACACCAAGCTGTATCTGCACCGCAAGCAGACGCTTGAATGGCTCGAACAACGCGCGGAGCCGGCTCGCTGAAAAAAGAAGCCACGGCACCGGGCCATCGCGGAAAGCTTCTGCCGGACTCGGCGGAGCAATACGTTTCGGGGCCAGCAAAAACAAAAAGGGAGCGTGCTTCTACACGCTCCCCTTTCAACCTATTGAAAATTTCGTAATTCATGACACGCCGCTTGCCCTCACCCCAACCCTCTCCCAGAGGGAGAGGGAGATTTCTTTCTGATGGCCCGCGCTGTCGTGATTTTTGGAAACGTCAATAGGTTCAATGACGGCCCAGCAGGCAAGACCGCCGATCAGCCCATGTGCAAACCGCCGTTGCACGAGAAGTTGGCGCCGGTGGTGAAGCCGGCATCGTCGCTGGCCAGCCAGGCGACGATGGAGCCGATCTCGTCGGGCGTGCCCAGGCGCTTGACGGGAATGCCGGCGACGATCTTCTCCAGCACGTCGGGGCGGATGGCCTTGACCATGTCGGTGCCGATGTAGCCCGGGCTGACGGTGTTGACGGTGACACCCTTGTTGGCCATCTCCTGCGCCAGCGCCATGGCGAAGCCGTGCATGCCGGCCTTGGCGGCGGAGTAGTTGGTCTGGCCCGCCTGACCCTTCTGGCCGTTGATGGAGCTGATCTGGATCACGCGGCCCCAGCCTTTCTCGACCATGTCGGGAATGACCTGCTTGGTCACGTTGAACATGCTGGTCAGGTTGGTGTCGATCACGGCGTCCCAGTCCTCGCGCGTCATCTTCAGGAACATGCGGTCGCGCGTGATGCCGGCGTTATTGACCAGCACGTCGATCGGGCCATGCTCGGACTTGGCCTTGGCGAAGGCGTCGGCGGTGGACTGCCAGTCGCTCACGTTGCCCACGCTGGCGTGGAAGGTGTAGCCCTGCGCCTTCTGCTCGTCCAGCCACTTCTGGAAATCGCGCGTGGGGCCGCAGCCGGCGATGACCGTGAAGCCATCCTTGTGCAGGCGCTGGCAAATGGCGGTACCAATGCCACCCATGCCGCCGGTGACGTATGCAACTTTCTGGCTCATTTTTGGTCTCCTTTGACACTACAAACAATATAGCTATACAGTCAATATTAGCGCGGAATCAGAAGCAATTCAGCTCATAAACCAGCCGATGTGCGAGTTTTGCACGGGGCAAGCGGCGGGTGCCGCCGCCAGCCCCGTGTGGCATGCCATCACACCCGCTCGACCGCCATGGCCACGCCCATGCCGCCGCCGATGCACAGGCCAGCCAGGCCCTTCTTGGCGCCGCTGCGCTGCATCTCGTGCAGCAGCGTCACCAGGATGCGGCAGCCGCTGGCGCCGATGGGGTGGCCGATGGCGATGGCGCCACCGTTGACGTTGACCTTGGCCGGATCGGCGCCCAGCAGCTTGTTGACGGCACAGGCCTGCGCGGCGAACGCCTCGTTCAGCTCGAACAGGTCAACATCGCCCACGCTCCAGCCGGCGCGCTTGAGCGCTTTCTGCGACGCCGATACTGGACCCAGGCCCATGACCGCCGGGTCCAGGCCGCTGGTGGCGTAGCCGGCGATGCGCGCCAGAGGCTTGAGGCCCAGCTCGGCCGCTTTCTTGGCGCTCATCACCACCACGGCGGCGGCGCCGTCGTTGATGCCGCTGGCGTTGCCTGCGGTCACGCTGCCAGCCTTGTCGAAGGCGGGGCGCAGACCGGCGAGGGCCTCGGCATTGGTCTTGGTGTTGATGTATTCGTCGGTGTCGAAGACGATGGGATCGCCCTTGCGCTGCGGAATGCTGACGGGAACGATCTCGTCCTTGAACTTGCCGGCCGCCTGCGCGGCGGCGGCCTTCTTCTGGCTGTTCAAGGCCAACTCGTCCTGCATCTCGCGGGTGATGCCTTCCTGCTTGGCCACGTTCTCGGCGGTGATGCCCATGTGGTACTGGTTGTACACGTCCCACAGGCCGTCGACGATCATGGTGTCGACCATCTTCCAGTCGCCCATGCGCTGGCCGTCGCGGCTGCCGGGCACCACGTGGGGCGATGCGCTCATGTTCTCCTGGCCGCCGGCCACCACGATCTCGCTGTCGCCGGTCGCGACGGCTTGCGCGGCCAGCATGACGCTCTTGAGGCCCGAGCCACAGACGGCGTTGATGGTCATGGCCGGGGTTTCCTTGGCCACGCCGGCCTTCATCATGGCCTGGCGCGCGGCGTTCTGGCCCACGCCAGCGGTCAGGATCTGGCCCATGATGACTTCGCCCACCTGGTCGGGGGCGATGTTGGCGCGCTCCAGCGCGGCCTTGATGACGATGCCGCCCAACTCGGTGGCGGGCACCTTGGCGAGCGAGCCGCCGAACTTGCCCACGGCGGTGCGGGCGGCGGAAACGATGACGATATCTTCCATACATGCTCTCCTATTGATAGCTTTTTACGCATGTCCATCATGCACTCAAACCGTTTCAGGCATATGAATCAGGCTTTCGCCTTGACGTAACGACCTGGCGCTGGCTCGATGGCCTGGTACTGCTTGCCATTGCCGTATCCCTTGGGTGCGGCAATCTGTTTGCCGGCATGGCTCTTGAGCCAGGCGGCCCAGTCGTCCCACCAACTGCCGGGCGTTTCGGTTGCGCCGGCAATCCAGTCCTTGACCTGGGGCGGAAACTTGCCGTCGTCGCGCACCCAGTGGCTGCGCTTGTTGGCGGCGGGTGGATTGATGACGCCGGCGATATGGCCGGAGGCACCCATCATGAAGCGCTTGGGCCCCGGCAGCACTTGCGTGTTGGCGTAGGCGCCACCGATGGGCACGATGTGGTCCTCGCGCGAGCCATAGACGTACACCGGCAGGTCGACCTTGCGCAGATCGACCTTCTCGCCGCAGACGGTGAGCTTGCCAGGCTTGACCAGGTTGTTCTCCAGGTAGGTGTTGCGCAGGTACCAGGCGTACCACGGCCCGGGCAGGTTGGTGGCGTCGCTGTTCCAGTACAGCAGGTCGAACGGCGGCGGGGTTTCGCCCTTCAGGTAGTTGCCGACCACGTAGTTCCACACCAGGTCGTTGGGGCGCAGAAAGCTGAAGGTGCTGGCCAGGTCCTGCCCGCGCAGCATGCCGCCCTCGCCCATCTGCATCTCGCGGTACTTGACCATGTTCTCGTCGATGAAGACATCAAGGATGCCCGTGTCGGTGAAATCCACCAGGGTGGTCAGCAGCGTGGCGCTGGCGGCGGGCTTTTCGCCACGCGCGGCCAAAACGGCCAGCGCCGTGGTCAGGATGGTGCCGCCGACGCAGAAGCCCAGTGCATTGATCTGCTTGGCGCCCGTGATGTCTTGCACGCGGTGGATGGCCTCGATGGCGGCATGCTCGATGTAGTCATCCCAGGTGGCCTTTTCCATCGAGGCATCGGGGTTGCGCCAACTGACGACGAAAGTGCGATGGCCCTGGCTCACGGCGTAGCGGATGAGCGAATTCTCGGGCTGCAGGTCAAGGATGTAGTACTTGTTGATGCAGGGCGGAATCAGCAGGAAGGGCTTTTCATGAACCTTGGCGGTCAGCGGCTTGTATTCGATGAGCTGGAAGAACGCGTTCTCGAACACCACCGCGCCCTCGGTCGTCGCGACGTTGCGGCCAACCTCGAACACGCTCTCGTCGGTCATCGACACGTGGCCCTGCCGCATGTCGTGCAACATGTTGGCCAGGCCCTTGGCCAGGCTTTCACCCTGGGTGTCGATGGCTTTTTGCTGCGCGTCGGCGTTGAAGGCCAGGTAGTTGCTGGGTGCGGCGGCGGCCACCCACTGCTCGACGGCGAAGCGCACGCGGTTGCGGGTCTTGGCATCGCCTTCCACGGCTTCGGCCAGGGCCATCAGCGTGCGGGCGTTCAGCAAGTAGACCGCGGCGGTGAACGAAGCCAGCGGGTTCAGCGCCCAGGCATCGCTCTTGAAGCGGCGGTCGGTCGTCCGGGGATTGGCCTGCAGGCTCTGGTTCCACAGCGCGGTGGCTTCCCGCACGTAATCCTGCTGCAGTTGCTGCAGCTTTTCCGGCGCGAAACTGAATTGCGGCATCTCCATGCCGGACAGGCTCTTGCCAGTGGCGCCCAGATCCATGTTCTGGAATTGCTGGAACGCTTTCATCCACGACTCGGCGAAGCCCTGCCCCATGGGGTTGCCGATCATCGCCTGCGGAAAGCTTCCCGCCATGTCCTGCCACAGGGTGCTGGATTGCTTCATGCTGCCTCCTTTTTAGTGCTGGTGAGCGGTCAATTTTTTGACGGCGCCGCCATGGTTGTTCAGTATGCACGCCGCCGGTGACGCTGTGCTGACATACCTCCAATATACGCTGGCCACCGTCGGCTAATCGCCCCGCCCGCGCGCATCATCAAGCCAGCCAGATGCAAGCCGCCATGCGCCCCGTGCCGCCGCGCGCATGCTGGTCGCGCCGGTACGAAAAATAGCGTTCCGGCTGCTGCACGGTGCACCAGTCGGCACCGCCGTCGTTGCCATGTACCTTGGTCACGCCCAGTGCCGCCAGGCGGCGCCGGGCCAGCGCGGGCAGATCGGCCAGATATTTGCCCGCCGGCTGGGCAACAAAGCAATCGCCCGCGCCCGCATCGGCGGCGATGAAAGCCTCGCGCACCTCGGGGCCAACCTCGAAAGCCCGTGGGCCAATGCAGGGGCCAAGCCAGGCCATCAGTTCGATGGGCTGGCTCCCGGTGGCAGCCTGCATTGGCGAGATTTTCACCATCGCCTGAAAAGCCGCCAGGGTTTGCTCCAGCACGCCCCCCGCCAAACCACGCCAGCCGGCGTGTGCCCCGGCCACGGCACGGCCTTGCGTATCGGTGATGAGCACCGGCAGGCAGTCGGCCACCATCACCGTGCAAGCCAGGCCGGGCTGATTGCATACGGCGGCATCGGCCGTGACGCCATCGGGCGTGCCCCTTTGCAAACACAGCACGCCGATGCCATGCACCTGGTTCATGAACACCGGCCGGGCATCCATGGCGCGCTGCAAGCGCTGGCGATTGCCAGCCACCGCCAGCGGCTCGTCGCCCACGTGATCGCCCAGGTTGAAGAACTCGTACGGCGCGGCCGAATCACCATCCGCCCCACTGGCGCCGCGCGTGGTGAGCAAGGCCCGCACGTTGGGCGGAGCCGGCCAGTCGGGCATGAGCATGTCGATAGCGTCCACCATCACTGGGCGTCAGGACACGCCGAAGGCCGCGCCTTCTGAAAAGCGTCCAAGCGCATGCAGGCATCGAACACGGCCATGGTGTGCGGCAGGCCGCTCAGGTCGCAATCAAAGCGCTGGGCGTTGAAAATCTGCGGCACCAGGCAGCAATCGGCCAGCGTGGGCGCGTTGCCGTGGCTGTACGTGCCAGAACGCTCGGCCAGGCGCGCTTCGTACGATTGCAGGCCCAGGCGCACCCAGTGCTTGTACCAGTCACTCTTGGCGTCCTCGCTGGCTTGCAGATCGTGCGCCAGATACTTGAGCACGCGCAGATTGTTCAGAGGGTGGATCTCGCAGGCCACGACTTGCGCCAGCGCGCGCACGCGAGCGCGGCCCACGGCATCGGACGGCAGCAGCGCGGGCAAGGGATGCGCTTCGTCCAAGTATTCAATGATGGCCATCGACTGCGTGAGGCGTTGACCATCGTCCAACTCCAGCACCGGCACCAGGCCTTCAGCGGTCATGGCGGTGAACGCCGCCTGTTTTTGCTCGCCCTTGGCCAGGTGGACGGGCTGGTAGTCGTACGTCAGCCCTTTCAGATGGAGTGCGATGCGTACGCGGAACGAGGCCGACGACCGGAAATAGTTGTAGAGCTTCATCCCACATGACTGTACGGCACAGCGGGGTGGCCCCAACAAAAAAGCGGCGCGCCGCAAACCCCAAAGGGGAATGCCGCGCGCCGCTTGGGCACGAACCCAACCGTTTCGATCAGCGTGGCTGACCGACCGGCGTGTTGTAGGTTGGCGCTGGCGCGGGAACTGGTGCCGGAGCCGGCGCGGCGGCCACGTTGGCGCGCTCGGCCAGGAAAATCTCGACCCGGCGGTTCTGCGCACGGCCTTCGGCGGTGGCGTTGTTGGCCACGGGCTCGCGCGAGCCACGGCCATCGGTGCGGATGATGCGCGAATCAGCACCGCGCGAAACCAGGTAGTCACGCACGCTGTTGGCGCGCTGCACCGACAGCGGGTCGTTGATGGCATCGGTGCCGGTCGAATCGGCATGTCCCACGATGACCACTTCAGTGCCCGGCTGCTGACCCAGGCCCTGCGCGAACTGGTCCAGGATCGGGCGCAGACGCGGCTGAATGTCGGCGCGGCCGGTTTCAAAGGAAATGTCGTTAGGAATGTGCAGCTTCAACTGGTTGTCGGGCGTCTGCGTGACCTGCACGCCGGTGCCGGCGGTGGCGGCCTGCATCTGCTGACGCTTGTTCTCCATGTATTTCGACCAGGCGAAGCCGCCCAGCGCGCCCACGCCGGCGCCGATGGCGGCACCCTTGCCGTCGCCGGCCACGCCACCCACGACGGCGCCCACGCCCGCGCCGATGGCGGCGTTGCGCTGGGTCTCGGTCATGTTGGCGCAGCCGGTCATCACCACGGCGGCGGTGGCGGCCAGAACCAGGCCTCGGCTTGAACGAACGATTGCTTTCATGGGTTGCTTTCCTTTCTTGAAATGGGTGCCGCGGGCAACACATCACAGCGGCGCGCGTGCCGCGTGCTGGCCCGTTGCCAAAGATTTAACGGGACACACCCTTCCAACCGCTGTAGGACACAGCGCCGTGATGCCGTCAGGTGGCCTGACGGCGCGGATGATGCGTGACCAATTTCTCCAAAAGGGCCACCAGTTGCGCCTGCTCCTGATCACTCAGAGGCTCCAGGATGCGTTGCTGCACCAGTTCCACCACGGGCTTCAGGTCAAGCGCGGCCCGCGCCCCCTGCTCCGTCAGAGAAACCAGCTTGCAGCGCCGGTCGGCCGGGTTTTCTTGCCGGCTCAGCCAGCCCCTTTGCTCCAGCCGGCCAATCACTGAGCCGATGGTGGCCGCATCGAAGGCCACGCGCTGGGCCAGCGTGATCTGATCAATGCCCGACTCCGCCATCAACGCATGCAGGATGGCGAACTGCACCGGCGTCACGCCATGGGTGCCCACCTCGTCGGTAAATACCGCCACCGAAATCTGGTGCGCCCGCCGGATCAAGTGGCCTGGCGCCTGCTCAAAGACAAAGCGGCTCGACATGGGCGGTCAGTGTAGCGGCCCGGCGGCTAAACTGCCGCCAGAATGCACCGCCACGCCATCAAGCATTGCCGCTGCTGCGGCACGACCGTGACCCACCGCGTACCAGACGATGGCGACAACCGCGAGCGGGCGGTATGTCCCGGCTGCGGCACCATTCACTACGTCAACCCACTGCTGGTGGTGGGCACCGTGCCCTACCTGGGCCACCAGGTGCTGCTGTGCAGGCGCGCCATCGAGCCGCGCCTGGGCAAATGGACGCTGCCGGCCGGCTTCATGGAAATGGGCGAAACCATGATGCAGGGGGCGGCCCGCGAAACCGTGGAAGAAGCTGGCGCCAGCGTGCAGATGGGCCCGTTGTTCAGCGCCATGAGCATTCCGCGCGTCGGCCAGGTACACATGTTCTATCTGGCACGGCTGCTGAACGACGATTTCTCCGGCTTTGGCCATGAAACACTGGAGGTGCGCCTGTTCGCCGAACACGAGGTGCCCTGGGACGAGATCGCCTTCACCACTGTGCGCGAAACGCTCAAGCGCTTTTTCGCCGACCACCGGCGAGGCCACTACGGCGTGCATGACGTGGACATCGCCTGAAGGGCCATCATGAACGTTCGGCCGGCACTGGCGCTGCTGCAACCAGGCGATCCCTTTCCGCCGCTGTCGCGGGCGTGGCCCGACGGCTCTCCCGCGCCGGGGCTGATCGCCGCGGGCGCCGCACTCGACGTGCCCACCCTGGTGGCCGCGTATTCGGCCACCATCTTCCCCTGGTTCAGCGAGGGGGAGCCGATCCTGTGGTGGAGCACCGATCCGCGCATGGTGCTGCGAGTGGAGGATTTCCGGCTGCACCGCTCGCTGCGCCGGGCGATCCAGCGCTTTCGTGCCCACCCGGCTTGCGAGATCCGGGTGAACTCGGCGTTCGATGCCGTCATCGACGCATGCGCGGGCGCCTGGCGCGCTGGTCAATCGGGCACCTGGATTGGCCCCGAGATGCGCGCCGCCTACCGCGCGCTGCACCGCGCGGGCCATGCCCACAGCGTCGAGACATGGATCGACGGCCAATTGCGCGCCGGACTGTATTGCGTATCGGTCGGCCGCGCGGTGTTCGGCGAATCCATGTTCACCAACATCACCGATGGCTCGAAAATCGCCCTGGCGGCGTTGATCGCGCTGTGCCGTCAGCGGGAGCTTCCACTCATCGACTGCCAGCAGAACACGCATCATCTGGCCTTCATGGGCGCCGCCGAAATGTCGCGCGCGGAATTCGCCGCAGCAGTGCGGACACTGGTGCCCCAGCCGCCACCAGCGTGGCATTTCGAGCCCGTATACTGGAACGCATTGATGCCTCCCAGCCCCGCTGACCGGTGACGCACCTCAAGGATCTTCCACTCCAGGCCCTGCAGTTCTACGCCACGGCACCCTACCCCTGCAGCTACCTGCCGGGCCGGCAGGCGCGATCGCAGGTGGCCACGCCCAGTCATCTGATCAACAACGAGGCGTATTCCGACCTGGTGCTGAACGGCTTTCGCCGCAGCGGACTGTTCACCTACCGCCCCTATTGCGACGGGTGCGGCGCCTGCGTGCCAGTGCGCGTGCAGGCCAGGCACTTCCAGCCCGACCGCAGCCAGCGCCGCGCCCGCGCCAGGCATGCGGGCCTGCGGGTGCGCGTGCTCAAGCTCGGTTACGTGCCCGAGCATTACCAGTTGTACCTGCGCTACCAGTCGGGGCGCCACACCGGCGGTGGCATGGACCAGGACAGCGTGGAGCAATACACCCAGTTCCTGCTGCAAAGCAATGTCAACTCCCGCCTGGTGGAGTTTCGCGACGCCAGCGCCGACGACGCGCTGGGCCGCCTGCGCATGGTGTCCATCGTGGACGTGCTCAACGATGGCCTGTCGGCGGTCTATACCTTCTACGAGCCGGACCCGCGCGCCAGTTACGGCACCTACGGCATCCTGTGGCAAATCGAGCAGGCGCGGGTGCTGGACCTGCCCTACGTGTACCTGGGTTACTGGATCGAGGGCAGCGGCAAGATGGCGTACAAGGCCCGTTTTCGGCCGCTGGAGCGGCTGGAGCATGGCCGCTGGCGCCCAGACCATGGCCCGGCGGCCCCGGCGCCATTGGCCTGAAAATCCTTCGCCAACACGCTTTGCCATGCGCAGATCCCGCACCGACACCCATCAGACACCGGCCATCCAGGTCATCGAGCGGATGTTCACGCTCATCGACGTGCTGGCCTCGCGCGGTGATCCCATGTCGCTGAAGGAGATCAGCGAGCAGACGGGCCTGCACCCGTCCACCACCCACCGCATCCTGAACGACCTGACCATCGGCCGCTTCGTCGACCGGCCCGAGGCCGGCAGCTACCGCCTGGGCATGCGCCTACTGGAGTTGGGCAACCTGGTCAAGGCCCGGCTGAGCGTGCGCGATGCCGCGATGGCGCCCATGCGCGAGCTGCACCGCCTGATCCAGCAGCCGGTGAACCTGAGCGTGCGCCAGGGCGACGAGATCGTCTACATCGAACGCGCCTACAGCGAGCGCTCGGGCATGCAGGTGGTGCGCGCCATCGGCGGACGGGCGCCGCTGCACCTGACTTCCACCGGCAAGCTGTTCCTGGCCGACGACGAAATGCAGCGCGTGCGCGCCTACGCCACGCGCACCGGCCTGGCCGGCCAAACACGCAACAGCATCACGCAGTTGCCGGCGCTGGAGCGCGAACTCGCCGCCGCCCGGCAAACCGGCGTGGCACACGACAACGAGGAGCTGGAGCTGGGCGTGCGCTGCATGGCCGCCGGCATCCACGACGATCAGGGCAAGCTGGTGGCGGGCCTGTCCATCTCGGCGCCCGGCGACCGGCTGGACGACAACTGGCTGCCCAAGCTCAAGCTCACGGCGCAGCAGATCTCCGCCGCGCTGGGGCACGACGAGCGCTCTTGAACCCGGGTTGAAGCGCCCGCCCCACTCAGCGGGGCTGGTAGTTAGCCAGCCGTGCCGTGTCGGTGATGTGGATGTCGCGCTTGTCGACCTGGATCAGGCCGGCGGTTTCCAGCTCGTTCAGCACGCGCGAAAAGTACTCGGGCGTGAGCGACAAGCGCGAGGCGATGGCCGCCTTGCTGACGGGCAGCGACACCGTGATGGCTTCGGACGCGACTTCGCTTTCGCTGCGATCACCCAGCAGATAACCAATCACGCGCTGCACACCGCTGTGCAGCGCATAGGCCTCAACGTCCTTGATCAGGCCGTGCAGGCGCCGCGACAGGCCGGCCAGCACGCGCAACGAAAAATCCGGATTGGTGTAGATCTCACGCAACACCGTGTCCTTGTCCATGGTGAGCACCAGGGAGTCGGTCAGCGTCTGGGCGGAGACCACATAGGGCGCGTTCATGAACATCACGGCCTCGGCAAAGCTATGCCCGGGGCCGCAGAGTTCGATGACCTTCTCGGTACCGGTGGGCGACAGCGCGAACAGCTTGACCTGCCCCAACACGACCACATGGAACTCGTTGCACGGATCACCCGCGCGAAAGATGACTCGGGCGCGTTCGATGCGGCGCAACTGGCAGCCCGTGGCCAAGCGTTGAAGTTCCTCCTCGCGCATGTTTGAAAACAGCGGCAGGGTGGCGAGATAGCGGGGGAGATTGAACTTGTCGAGATCCACGTCAAAAAATCGGTCACGGCGCGCTGGCAGCACACCAGAAACGGCAGTTGGATGTGCCCGTGTGCGCCGGTGATGGGCATGCCAAGCAAAACACCAGGATGCCGCGCGCTCCAGGGGCCGAAGTTTATCTGACAGCCGCCGTCAGCCGGATATAAACCTGAGTCAGCGCCCGGGCAAGCTGGTCGGGCCGGTGCACCAATGAATAACCGTGTACGCCGAACAGGCGTGGCAGGTATTGGTTGGCCTCCTGGTCGATGGTGACGCAGAACGGCACCAATCCCGCAGCCCGCGCCGCCAGCACGGCGTGGCGGGTGTCTTCCAATCCGTGGCGGCCTTCGTAATGGTCCAGGTCGTTGGGTTTGCCATCGGACAGGATGAGGAGCAGGCGCTGCCGCTCGGGCCGCTGGGCCAGCCGCTTGGTGCCGTAGCGCACCGCGGCGCCCATGCGGGTGTAGAAGCCCGGTTTGATCGCGGCCACGCGGGCACGGGCGGCATCGTTCCACGGCTCGGTGAAGCGCTTCAGCTCATGGATGCGAATGGCGCGGCGCACCGACGAGAAACCCAGCATCTCGAACGGATCGCCCACGCCTTCCAGCGCGTTGCCGAACACGAACAGGCTGTCGCGCACCAGATCGACCACGCGCGCCGTCTGCGTGGCATAGGCGTCGGTCGACAGCGACAGGTCGGCCAGGATCACGGTGGACAGGCTGCGCTCGGAACGGACGCGGCGCGAGAAGATGGCGGGCGATTCGGTGTGGCGGTGCGTGCGGTCCCGCCGCTCCACCTGGTGGCGCACCCAGGCGTCCAGGTCCAGCTCATCGCCCTGCGTCAGCCCGTGCTGCCAGCGCGGCGCGGCGCGCAGGGCCTCGAAGCGGCGGCGCACCTGGCGTGACGTGACCTGGAGACGGCGCGCCAGTTCGGCGGCCTCGGCTTCGGCGCCGGATGCGGTGCTTGCCTCGCCAGTGGCGGGCACGGCTGCAGCCGCGCCCGCTGCATCGGCCACCCTCGGCTCAATGCGTGCACGCAGGCGCTGGGCGCGGCAGCGGTCTTCCACCAGTTGCTGGCGCTTGTAATCCCATTCGGGCAGCGGCTCGCCCTCGCCCACCGGCAGGTCGTCGGCGCTGGCGCTGGGCAGGTCGAGGTCGAACTTGATGCGCGCCGCCAGCGACTCGCCCGGCTTGCGGTTGGCGATGTGCAGTTCCTCCATGTCATCGGCAACCCGGCTGTAATCCTGGTTGTCCTCGTCGTCGCCCGTGCGGTTGACGCGAACGAACTCGCTCCAGCTCAGGATGGATTCGGCACGGAAGAACATCACCAGGCCGTCCTTGCTGGTGGTGTCCTCGGTGCGCTGGGCGCGGCGGCGCTTGTTGTCCTGCTGCACCGGCTTGTCGGGTTCTTTGCGGTCTTCGGGTGTTTCAGGATCAGCGCCGTCGGTTGCCGCCGTTTCCAGAGCATCCTCGCCCACGTGCAACGCTTGCAGCCACAGCCAGACCGGCGTGATGGTGGTGGGCGCCACGGCTGATGCCTGTGGGAGCGGGCTTGCCCGTGATGACGGCGCATCGCCGCCCGCCAGCGCTGCATCGCGGGCAAGCCCGCTCCCACCTTCCGGGAGGGAGGCATGCAGCGCGTCTTGCACCGCTTGTTCCAGAGCGCGCGCGCTGCCTTGCAGACGCGAGGGAGCCGCGCGTTGCGCCAGGTGCGCCTGCACCAGCCGCGCATAGCGCGTGCGCAGGCCCGGAAAGCGTTGCAACGCGCGCTGCGTGGCCGCCATGTTGTCGGCCAGCCAGCCAGCGGGCGTGGCGGCGTGGCAGGCGCCTTGGGCGGCCAGCCACAGGTAGAGATCGCGGTTGAGCCGCTCGTCGGGAAACACGGCCAGCACCGGCGGCAGCGCCAGCGTCTGCTCGTCCAGCGTGGGCGTGGCGGCGCGCTCGCCCGCTCCCGCGATCTTCTGTAACCAGCCGCGTGGGCCGCCCACCTTCTGCGCCGTGGCGGGCACCACGCGCACCAGCGCATCACCGCCGCCGGCGCGAAACAGCATCTGCACCGTGCGCTGCACCTGCTCCAACGGCACGGCGGCATCGGGGTAATTCGCATCCGCCACCCGCGCGATGAAGCGGTGCCAGCGTTCGCCAACCCACTCTTCCATTAGTCCAGCCCCCCCCTGAGGCGCCTGCGGCGCCTTCCCCCCAGGGGGACAACGCCAGCGGCCGGGCCAAGCCCGCTCCGCGGCGTTCCCGCATGGCCTGCTCCGCGGCCTTTTGATCGGCAACGGTGCCATGGCACTGGCACGCTCATTCTGCGATCACCGCTTGCACGACCTCGTCCAGCGCGGTGGCGGTGTCGGGGTCGTCGGTCAGGGCGTCGACGATGGCGGCGCGACAGGCTTCGGACTCGGGCAGGCCCGAGACGATCAGCCGCCCGGCCACCACCAGCAGGCGCGTGCTGACGGTTTCCTCCAGGTCCTGGTCGGTCAGGCGGCGCAGCGCACTGGCCAACCGCACCAGGCGGTGCGCCAGACGCTCGTCGACGCCGGATTCGGCCTCGATGATGCGGCGCTCGATCTCGGGCGCGGGGTAGTCGAAGGTCAGCGCCACGAAGCGCTGGCGCGTGCTGGGTTTCAGGCTTTTCAGCAGGTTCTGGTAGCCGGGGTTGTACGACACCACCAGCATGAAGCCGGGTGGTGCCTGCAGCTCTTCGCCGGTGCGCTCGATGGGCAGCACGCGGCGGTCGTCGGCCAGCGGGTGCAGCACCACGGTGGTGTCCTTGCGCGCCTCCACCACCTCGTCGAGGTAACAGATGGCGCCGGTGCGCACGGCGCGCGCCAGCGGGCCGTCGTTCCACACCGTGTTGCCGTCGCCGATCAAGTGGCGGCCCACCAGGTCGGCGGCAGTCAGGTCGTCGTGGCAGCTCACGGTGATGAGCGGGCGGCCCAGGCGCGCGGCCATGTGCTCGACGAAGCGCGTCTTGCCGCAGCCGGTGGGGCCTTTCAGCAGTACCGGCAGACGCTGCTGGAAGGCATGCTCGAACAGGCGGCACTCGTGGGCCTGTTCGGCATAGAAGGGAATGGCGTTATCTGGGGTCATACAAACAATTTCGCCGCTGGCGAAGCTTCGATGACCGGGGTGTTCATCGAAGCCGCGGCACAGCGGCGAGGGTCAGATGGTTGGGCTGGCCGATCAGTCGTGTTTCAGGCGACGCTGCGCGGGGCTGGGCATCAGGCCACCACGGCGCGAACCCAGCACTTCCTCGGCGGGGGTGCCGCCGATGAAGAAGCTCCACACATACATGATCAGACCGACCAGGAAGGCCACGCCGCCCCACAGGCGCATCCAGTAGAAGAACACCACTTGGTCCTGCGCCGCCATGAAGGGCATGGCACCTTCGGTGGGCATGCGCTGCAGCCACACCTGCAGGATGCCAGCGCCGGTGAGGGCCAGCACCATGATGCCCATGCCGATGCTCATGACCCAGAACGACCACATCTCGACCGACTGAGCCTTGTGGCTGTTGGCGATGCGCCCGCGCAACTGCGGCATGGCGTAGCTGATGATGGCAATCACCACCAGCACATAGGCGCCATAGAAGGCCAGGTGGCCGTGCGATGCCGTAATCTGCGAGCCGTGGGTGTAGTAGTTCACGAAGCTCAGCGTGTGCAAGAAGCCCCACACACCGGCACCCAGGAAGCCCAGCACCGAGCAACCCACGGCCCACAGCACGGCAGCCTGGTTGGCGTGGTCGCGGCGGCGGCGCTGCACCATGCGGAAGGCGAACATCGTCAGCAGGAAGAACGGAATCGGCTCCAGCGACGAGAAGATGTTGCCCACCAGGTGCCAGTAGCCCGGCAGACCGATGAAGTAGTAGTGGTGAGCCGTGCCCAGGATGCCGGTGAACAGCGCGAAGGCGATGATCACGTACACCCACTTGTCCACCACCTCGCGGTCGACACCCGTGGTCTTGATCAGCACGTAGGCCAGGATGGCGGCCAGGATCAGCTCCCACACGCCTTCCACCCACAGGTGAACCACCCACCACCAGTACATCTTGTCGCGCACCAGGTTGTCGGGGTTGACGAAGGCGAACAGGAACAGCAGCGCCAGACCCCACAGGCCCAGCAGCAGCACCGTGGTGATGGTGGTTTTGCGGCCCTTCAGGTAGGTCATGCTGACGTTGAACAGCATGGCCAGCGCCACGATGACGATGCCCACCTTGGTTGGCAAGGGTTGTTCAAGGAACTCGCGTCCCATCGTCGCCAGCAGGTTGTTGCCGGTCATCTCGGCCAGCTTGGCGTAGGGCACGAACAAGTAGCCCAGGACGGTGGCCGCGCCAGCGACCAGGAAGATCCAGAACATCAGCAGCGCCAGCTTGGGGCTGTAGAGCTCGGTCTCGGCCTCTTCGGGCACCATGTAGTAGGCCGCGCCCATGAAGCCGAACAGCAGCCACACGATCAGCAGATTGGTGTGCACCATGCGGGCCACGTTGAACGGAATGGCCGGGAACAGGAAGTCACCGTAGATGTACTGGATGCCCATCACGATGCCGAAGACGATCTGCCCGATGAACAGGCCGATGGCGGCGATGAAGTACGGCTTGGCGACCGCTTGCGACTGGTACTTGAGTACGGGGTTGTTGCTCATGATTGGTTCTCCTCGTCCTCAACCTTCGATGTTCGGCGGCCACTTTTCAGTGTTGATGCCGTTGGTCCACTTCAGGAACTCGACCAGGTCGTCAAGCTGCTGCTCGGTGAGGTTGAACTGCGGCATCTGGCGGCGGCCCGGCGTGCCGGTGGGCTGCGCCTTCATCCAGGCCTTGATGAAAATGCCGCCCGATGCATCGCCACCGCGGCGCTGGTACACGTTGGCCAGTTCGGGGGCGAAGTAGGCGCCCTCGCCCAGCAGCGA
The DNA here is from genome assembly GCA_030538085.1 of Pseudomonadota bacterium. Taxonomy (GTDB): domain Bacteria; phylum Pseudomonadota; class Gammaproteobacteria; order Burkholderiales; family Burkholderiaceae_C; genus Ottowia. The sequence goes on from JAUNUR010000002.1 coordinate 74,754, forward strand.
ATGGCAGCCAATGCACTGGTTGGTTTCCCACACGTGCTTGCCGCGAACGACAGCCTCGGTCATGGCGGCGTTGTTCGACCGCTCGGGGATGACGCGCTCCGAGTGGAACACCAGCCCCACGAAAACCAGAATGAAAAACAGCGACCCACCGTAGAAGATGTTGCGCGCCATCTCCTTGGTGAAGCCGCCGGATGAGTTAGTGCTCATGACCGATTCCTCGCTCGCTTGTTGGTAAAAACCCGCGTAGGGTAAAAGTTTGGCTGACCACCGTCCTTGAAGCAAGTCAAAAATACCCGAACAATATAGTCGGACATTCCATGTGACTTTGGTCGCGGTTCAGCCCAAAAAATCGCCCCTCTCTTGAGGCGATCGCTTGACTTTCTTTTCAGGCTCCCTGCGCGTGATCAGTTCTTGATCGCCGCGCGCATTTATACCGCAAGCGCGAACGGCGTATCAAAAAGCAACATCAGGCGACAGTTTCACCCGTCACCGCCGCCAGCATGGCGGGCGAGCCCTGCACCGCCGCGCGCTGCATCAGGTGCTTGACGGCGCGCAGACCGCCCAGCTCTTCGCCGCCGCCGGCGCGACCCGGTCCGCCGTGCTTCAGGTAGGGCAGTGCCGAGCCATGGCCGGTGGATTCGGCGGCAGCCACGCGGTCGAGGATCTGCAGGCGGCCATGCAGCGCCGCCATCTCGGTGATGACGCGCGTAGCCGTGGCCGCGTCCTTGGTGACCAGCGTGCCGGCCAGGCTGCCCTGCCCCTTGGCGGCCAGCGACACGGCTTCGTCGATGCCGTTGTAGGGCATCAGCGTGCTGACGGGGCCGAAGGCCTCGACATCGTGCGCGGCGTGGCCCTGCGGATCGCGCGCGAGCAGCAGCGTGGGCTGGAAGAAGGCGCCCTCGCCCACGCCGTCGCCCACCGGGGCAAAGTCTTCGCCGCCGCCGAACACCACTTCGGCGCCCTGGCGCAGCGTGGCGACGCGCTCGGCCACGTCGGCCTGCTGCGATTTGGATGCCAGCGCGCCCATGCGCACGTTCTCCAGGCGCGGATCGCCCACGGTGGTTTTGGCCAGGCGCTCCTTCAGCTTGGCGGCGACGGCGTCGATGCGGTCGGCCGGCACCAGCGCGCGGCGAATGGCGGTGCATTTCTGGCCCGCCTTCTGCGTCATCTCACGGGCAATCTCCTTCACGAACAGGTCGAACTCCTCATCGTCGGCGGTCACGTCGGGCGCCAGGATGGCGCAGTTGAGTGAGTCGGCCTCAGCGTTGAAGGGGATGCTCTTGGCCACCAGGTTGGGCGTCACGCGCAGCTTGGCCGCCGTGTCGGCCGAGCCGGTGAAGGTGACGACATCTCGCACGTCCAGCCGGTCCAGCAGGTCGCCCGTGCCGCCGACGATCAGTTGCAGCGCGCCCTCCGGCAGGATGCCCGATTCATTGATCAGGCGCACCAGCTTCTCGGTGAGGAAGCTGGTGGCCGTGGCGGGCTTGCCGATGCAGGGCATGCCGGCCAGGAAAGTGGGCGCAAATTTCTCCAGCAGGCCCCACACCGGAAAGTTGAAGGCGTTGATGTGCACCGCCACGCCACCGCGCGGCACCAGCACGTGGGTGCCTGCGAAGGCGCCGGTCTTGCCCAGCGGAATAAACGGGCCGTTTTGGTGCGGGCCTTCGTGCCACAGGTTGCCGGACTTGGGCAGTTCCTTGGCCATGCTGGCGTAGGCGAACAGCGTGCCGGTGCCGCCCTCGATGTCGACCCAGCCATCGGTGCGCGTGGCACCGGTGTGGAACGACAGTTGGTACATCTCCTCCTTGCGCTCGCCCAGGTACTTGGCCAGCGCCTTCAACATGCCGGCGCGCTGCTGGAAGTCGGTCTGCCGCATGGCGGCGAGGCCCGTGGAGCGGGCGTATTGCAGTGCTTCGCCAAAGTCGATGGTGTCGTCGTGCGTGTGCGCCACCACCGCGCCGTCGATGGCGCTGCGCAGTGCCTGCGCGGGTTGGCTGCCGATCCAGCGGCCGGCGATATAGCTTTGAAGTTGTGCGGTGCTCATGGGGTCTCCGTGAATAAAAAAAGAGGGTTCAATGGAATGTAACGAATCAGGAAACTACTCAATTGATAGCTATTTTCGCCTGTTACACCTTGATTTCAGTATGAAAATTATCTGAAACCCAATCAATACAAGCGAACGCAGCTATTGTTTTTTTAACGCAAGGCTGCGAAGCAAGCCATCCAAAGGCCGCGAAGCAGGCCATGCGGGAACGCCGCGGAGCGGGCTTGGCCCGTCCGCCAGCGTTGTCCCCCTCAGGGGGAAGGCGCCGCAGGCGCCTCAGGGGGAGCCTTCTTTCCACCCACGCCCAGATAGGTTTCGATCACGCGCCGGTCGTGCATCAGCTCGTGCGCCGGGCCGGTCAGCGCCACTTCGCCCATCTCCAGCACGTAACCGCGATCGGCCACGTTGAGCGCGGCGCGCGCGTTTTGCTCCACCAGCAGTACCGACACGCCCATGTCGCGCAGCGAGGCGACGATGTTCAGCACCTCGCGCACGATCAGCGGCGCAAGGCCCAGCGAGGGCTCGTCCAGCATCAGCAGGCGCGGGCGGGCCATCAGCGCGCGGCCGATCGCCAGCATCTGCCGCTCGCCGCCCGACAGGGTAGAGGCCATCTGCGCACGCCGCTCCTCCAGCCGCGGGAACAACTTGAACACCTCGGCCATGCGCTCCTTCTGGTCGCGCTGGCCCTTGCGCCAGCGGGCAAAGCCGCCCAGCAGCAGGTTGTCGCCCACCGACATCTCGCCGAACAGCTCGCGCTTCTCGGGCACCAGGCCGACGCCCGCATCCACCATGGCTTCCACGGTGGGCCGGACCAGCGGCTGGCCGCCCAGCTTGAGCGTGCCGGTGGAACCCAGCAAACCCATGGTGGCGTTCAGCAGCGTGGACTTGCCAGCCCCGTTGGGGCCGATCACGGTGACGATCTCGCCCTCGCCCACCGTCAACGCCACCTGGTGCACGGCTTCCACCGGGCCGTAGCAGACCGAGAAATTCTCCAGTTCCAGCAGCGCTTGGCTCACAGGTCACCCCCCAGATAGGCCGCCAGCACGCGCGGGTCGGCCTGCACCTCGGTCGGCGTGCCGCTGGCGATGACGGTGCCGAACTCCAGCACCGTCACCCGGTCAGCCAGGTTCATGACGAATTCCATGTCGTGCTCCACCACCAGAATCGCCAGCCCCTCGGCACGCAGTTGCGACAGCAGCTTGGCCAGCGATTGCTTTTCCAGGTGACGCAGGCCCGCGGCCGGCTCGTCCAGCAGTAGCAGCGAGGGCTGGCCCGCCAGCGCACGCGCGATCTCGACGATGCGTTGCTGCCCCAACGGCAGCGACGCGGCCGGCGTGTCGATGTATTCCAGCAAGCCGCAGCGCTCGATCTGGCGGCGCGCCTCGGCCAGCAAGGCGGCCTCTTCGGCGCGATCGGTGCGCAGCATGGCTGACACCCAGCCGCGCTGGCCGCGCAGGTGCGCGCCCAGGGCCACGTTCTCGAGCACGCTGCGCTGGCCCAGCAGGCGCACGTGCTGGAAGGTGCGGCCCAGGCCCAGCTTGGCGAACTCGCGCGAGGGCTTGCCGGCCATCGGCTGGCCCATCAGATTGACGGTGCCGCTGGTGGGACCATCCACGCCCGAAATCATGTTGAAGAAAGTGCTCTTGCCGGCGCCATTGGGGCCAATCAGCGCGTGCACCTCGCCCGCCTTCACGTCCAGGTTGACGGCGTTGTTGGCCACCAGGCCGGCGAAGCGCTTGGTCACGTCGCTGGCCTGCAGCACCACCTGGCCCACGGGCGGCAGCGCGCGCTGCGCCAGCGGCGCGGCGGCGGCCTGCGTGGCGGCACGCGGCGCCGGCTTGATGAAGCGGCGCGTGGCACCGGCAATCAGCGGCCACAGGCCATCGGCCGCACGCTGCAGCACCAGCAGCATCAGCAGGCCAAACACCACGATCTCGAAGTTGCCGTTGGCGCCCAGCAGCTTGGGCAGCCAGTCCTGCAACTCGGCCTTCAGCAGCGTGATGAGCGTGGCGCCCAGCACCGCGCCCCACAGATAGCCCGAGCCCCCCACCACGGCCATGAACAGGTATTCGATGCCGATGTTGAGGTTGAACGGCGTGGGGTTGACGAAGCGCTGCAGGTGCGCGTACAGCCAGCCCGACACCGCCGCCAGCAGCGCCGCCAGCACGAACAGCTTGATGCGCTGGCGCGCCGTGTCGACACCCATCGACTCGGCCATCACCCGCCCGGTCTTGAGCGAACGGATGGCCCGCCCCTCGCGCGAATCCAGCAGGTTGTGCAGCGCCCAGATGCCCAGCAGCAGCAACAGCCAGATGAACACGCCCAGCACGCGCGGCGAACTCATGTCGAGCCCGAACAGGCTCAGCGGTGGCAGGCCGGCCAAGCCGGTGAAGCCGCCCAGCACCTCCAGATTGCCGAAGATGTAGTACAGGCTCAAGCCCCAGGCGATGGTGCCCAGGGGCAGATAGTGCCCCGACAGGCGCAGCGTGACCGCGCCCAGCACCCAGGCCATGGCGGCCGTCACGGCCAGCCCCAGCAGCAGCCCCAGCCAGGGCAGCAGGCCAGGCGGAATGGCGGCCAGCGCCTCCTTGACCTGCGGGTTGGTGGTGACCCAGGCCGTCGCGTAGGCCCCCAGGCCCACGAAGGCGGCCTGCCCGAACGAGGTCATGCCGCCCACGCCGGTGATCAGCACCAGGCCAACGGCCACCAGCGAATACAGGCCGATGTAGTTGAGCAGCGTGATAGTGAACGGCGGCAGGAAGCCCCACGCCAGCGCCAGCAGCGCGATGAAGATCCACGTGAGGTGCCTGGAGGTCATTCCTCGTCCTCCACGTGGTGCGTGTTCATCGAGCGCCACCACAGCACCGGAATGATCAGCGTGAACACGATGACTTCCTTGAACGAGCTGGCCCAGAACTGCGAGAACGATTCCAGTTGGCCCACCAGCATGGCACCGGCCAGCGCCAGCGGATAGCTCGACAGCCCGCCGATGATGCCGGCCACGAAGCCCTTCAGGCCGATCAGGAAACCCGTGTCGTAATAGATGATGGTGAACGGCGCGATCAGGATGCCGCACACGGCGCCGATCAGCGCCGCCAGCGCGAAGCTCAGGTCGCCCGACAGCTCCGTCGGGATGCCCATCAGGCGGGCGCCGGTCTGGTTCATGGCGGTGGCGCGCAGAGCCTTGCCGATGATGGAGCGCTCGAAGAACAGGAACATCAGCACCACCAGCACGATGGCGGTGCCAACGACGACCAGCGATTGCCCGCTCACCATCAGGCCACCTAGATCCCAGCGTGCCTCCGACATCGGCTCGGTGCGCGAGCCCTCGGCACCGAAGAAGAACAGGCCCAGGCCCATCATCGTCAGGTGCAGCGCCACCGACACGATCAGCAGGATCAGCACCGTGGCGCGCGCCAGCGGGCGAAACGCCAGCCGGTACACCAGCGGCCCCATCGGCACGATCAGCGCCAGCACCGCCAGCGTCTGACCGATCTGCGACGTGGGCTTGATACCCCACACCAGACCCAGGGCCACCAGCGGCAGCAGCACGGTCCAGACCAGCGTCGGCTTCCAGGCCACGCGCGCGCCGCGCAGGTGGCGCCAGCCCTCCACGGCCAGCGTCAGCGCGGCCATGGTCAGCAGCATCCAGATGATGGGCGGCACCTTGCCCATTTGCAGCGCGGCCATGGACAGCGCCGCGTAAGCCACGAACTCACCCTGCGGAATGAAGATGACTCGCGTGACCGAGAACACCAGCACCAGCGCCAGCGCCATCAGTCCGTACACGGCGCCGTTGACCACGCCATCCTGCGCCAATATCAGCGCGATCTGTAAATCCATGCGTTTCGCCTCGGCAAAAACGGCGCCCCGCTGGAGCCGCTGCTCCGGGGGCGCCTTTTGCTCTTGTCATGACGGGCGCGGTGCTTGACCGGCAAGCAACACAACGCCATCCGAGATCAAGCCATCAGGGCTGGTACTTCCACTGCCCGCTCTCTATCTTGACCATCACGCGGGCGCGCTGGTCCAGGCCGAGATGGTCCTTGGTCGACATGTTGAAAATGCCGTGCGCGCCGGCCACTTCCTTGACGTCGTTCTCCAGCGCATCGCGCAGCGCGGCACGGAACTCGGCGGTGCCGGGCTTGGCCTTCTTCAGCGCCGCGGGCACGGCGGCCTGCAGGATCAGGCCGGCATCCCAGGCGTGGGCGCCAAAGCCGGAGACGGTGCCCTTGCCGTGTGCGCCCTCATAGGCCTTGACGTAGTCGGTGGCCGCCTTGCGCACGGGGTTGCTGGCCGGCAGTTGCTCGGCCACCAGCACCGGGCCGGCGGGCAGCAGCGTGCCTTCCACGTCCTTGCCGCCCACGCGCAGGAAGTCGGCGTTGGCCACGCCATGCGTCTGGTAATACTTGCCGGCGTAGCCACGCTCCTTCAGCGCTTTCTGCGGCAGCGCGGCGGGCGTGCCGGAGCCGCCGACCAACACCGCATCGGGCTTGGCGGCCATGATCTTCAGCACCTGGCCGGTCACGGCGGTGTCGGTGCGCGAGAAGCGCTCGTTGGCCACCAGTTTGATCTTCTTCAGCTCCAGCGCCTTGGAAAACTCCCTGTGCCAGCCTTCGCCGTAGGCGTCGGAAAAGCCGATGTAGGCCGCCGTCTTGACGCCATTGCTGGCCATGTGATCGGCAATGGCCAGCGCCATCATGATGTCGTTCTGAGGCGTCTTGAAGACCCAGCGCTTCTTGTCGTCCTGCGGCTCGATGATGGCGGCCGACGCGGCGATCGAGATCATCGGCGTCTTGGCCTCGGCGACGACGTCGATCATGGCCAGCGAGGCCGGCGTGGTGGACGAGCCAATGATCACGTCCACGTTGCGCTCGGAAATCAGCTTGCGCGTGTTGGTGACGGCGGCGGTGGTGTCGGAAGCGTCGTCCAGCACGATGTAGTTGACGGCCTGGCCGCCGATGGTCTTGGGCATCAGCGCGATGGTGTTGCGCTCGGGGATGCCCAGCGAGGCTGCCGGCCCCGTGGCCGACACGGTCACGCCGACATTGATCTGGGCCAGCGCGGCCGTCGAAAAACCAAGGACGGCGGCGCCAAGCAGCGCCAGTTTTTTAAGCTTCATGGGGTTTGTCTCCAGGCGTGATATTCAGTAACGGACGATCAACGCAGCCGGCAAAAGCTGACCGATCAGTCGGTTAATTCTATAGAGCGATGTGGGGTTGTATACACCCGCGCCGCTCGGGAATTACCCTAGCGGCGCTACGGATACCTGGGCCGCGCCAAGCCGTGCTGGGCGGGTATCAAGGGCGGTCTCTCATGCCGTTTCGTGTTCAACCTATTGAGATTTTCAAAAATCACGACAGCACGGGCCATCAGAAAAACGCCCTCACATTCCCTCGTCATTGCGGCGAAAGCCGCAATCCATGGGGCGCCGCCTTGACACGGTGTTGACCCGCGAACACCGCGTGGATTGCGGCCTTCGCCGGGTTGACGGTTATGAACGCCTGAAGTGGAAATGGAGTGACTTCGCCGTTACAGCGGCGTCATGGCGAAATGACGAAATGACACCGTGATGCGCGAAACACCTTCACACTCAATTGGAGTCAGGGTCGTTGAAGCGCAGCGAGGTCATTTCGTCATCGCGCCTTGTACGAGTAGCCGTTCTTTTGAACACGCAACGGGATAAACCCTCAACCCACGACATGCGCCAGCGTCAGCAATATCAGCACCAGCAGCCACAGCGCCACGGTGCGCCATACCAGCCCCACCACCTGGGTGAAGTGGCGCGTGTGCGCCGCATCGCCCGGCAGGCCGTCTCCATCGCCGGGCGCCGCGGCCTCCTTCATGGGCGGGCCGCCAGGATCCGGCGCCAACGGTCGCAGCGACGCCCCGCCCAGCCGCACGCCAATGGCGCCGGCGGTGGCGGCCAGAATCACGCCGTCGTTGCGGTTGGCAAAGCGCATCGCGTGGTGGCGCCAGGCGTCGATCGCGTCCTCGAAACTGCCGACGATGGCAAAACCCAGTGCCGTCGCGCGCGCCGGCAGCCAGTCGATGACGTGCCAGGCCGCGTCGGCCACGGCACGCAGCGCGGGGCTAGTGGGATGGTCGGGCGCCTGCGACTTGCGGCGCCAGTAGTGGGCGGCGGATTCGGCGTTGCGGTAAAACACCGCGCCCGCCGGCCCCAGACCCAGCACGGCGCCGATGCAGAACCACACCAGCACGCCGAACACATACCGGTGCGCGGCCAGCACTGAATATTCGATCACGTGGCGCACGATCTCGCTGCGCGGCACGCTGCTGGCGTCCACCTGCTGCCAGCGCGCGAGCAGCACGCGGGCACGCTCCTCGTCGCCTGCGTCCAGCGCATCCCGAATGCCGGTGAAGTGGTGGCTGAACTTGCGAAACCCGAGCGTGACGTACAACACCGCCACGCTCCAGATCAGCGCCAGCGGCCAGCCACCCACCCAGTCCAGCAACCAGTACGCCGCCGCCGCCGCCAGCATGGGCACTCCCACGGCGATGATCCAGGCCAGCCAGCCATGGTGCACGCCGCCAGCATCGACATTGCGGCCCACCTGCCGCAGCCAGCGCTTCAGGCCCATGGCCGCCGGGTGGTTCGCCGCCAGCGGGCGTACCTGCTCCAGCAGCAAGGCGAGCGCTATCGCGAAGAAAGCCATGTCAGGCTCTCCCCTGGGCCGCCGCGCGGCTCCCCGAAAAAAGCGGGGCAACGCCAGAGGCCGGCGTCGCCCGCTCCGTGACCATCGGTGTGGCGCAACTCATGATGATGCGAAAGCCGTATGTGTCATGTCGGCGTTGATGATAGCCAGCGTGCCTGCGCCGCCCCGCACTGATGTTCACGCCGACAGGAACCTGTAGAAGTTGCGCAACATGCCGGCGGTGGCGCCCCAGATGAAGCGCTCGATCTCGCTGTCGGGCGTGGGCGGCGATTCGCCCGTGCCCGGCTCCACGCGCACGCGCTCCACATAGGGCATCGAAAACCATTCGCGCACCTGGCCCTGCCACTCCAGCCGGTGGCGACGGTGGTGCGCCGGGTTCATCAGGAAGGACAGCGGCACCTCGAACGCGTGCGCCACCTCATCAGGATTGGGATGCAGCACGAAGCCGGGCCGCACCACGGCCACCACCGGGGTGACGATGAACTGCGTGCCCGTCACGTACACCGGCAACTGGCCGATGACGTCGACATGGCCGCGCGGCAGATCCACCTCTTCCTGCGCCTCGCGCAAGGCGGCATCAACGACGTCCACGTCTTCCGGGTCCACCCGCCCACCTGGGAAGGCGACCTGCCCCGAGTGCGTCGACAAATTCTGCGAACGCTCGGTCAGCAGCACCGACAGGCCTTCGGCCCGGTCGACCAGCGGCACCAGTACGGCGGCGGCGGCGGGCGGGCGGTCGGCAAACTTGGGCTCGCGCCGTAGTTCGGGCTGCCAGGCGGGCGGGGTAACGAAGCGCTGGCGCAGCGCGTCGGCCGTCAGGCGCTCGGTGGGCACGGCCGGCAGGTGCGCGTCGATGCCCGTCACCGGCACCTGGCGCGGGTTGAAGTTGGGCAGCTGGGACAGCAGGGACTGGGTGTTCATGCAACGCGAAGGCCGCGGCAGCCGCGACCGGGAATCAAGCGGGCATATTGTCCGCAAACCGCCCGGCGCAGCTGCCGGGCCATGAAAAAACCGCCCGGGCCAATAGCCACAGGCGGTTTGATCGGATGCGGGCGGCCCGTGCCGCCCCTTTGCCGGATTTACTCGGCAGCAGCGGCCTCGCCGACCTGCTTGGCCACGCGGCCGGGCAGCTTTTCCTTGATGCGGGCCTTCTTGCCCGACAGGCCGCGCAGGTAGTACAGCTTGGCGCGGCGCACGTCGCCGCGGCGCTTGACTTCGATCTTGGCGATCAGCGGGCTGTAGGTCTGGAACGTGCGCTCCACGCCTTCGCCACTGGAGATTTTGCGCACGGTGAAGCCGCTGTTCAGGCCTCGGTTGCGCTTGGCGATCACCACGCCTTCATAGGCCTGCACGCGCTTGCGGCTGCCTTCGACGACGTTGACGCTGACGATCACGGTGTCGCCGGGGGCGAACTCGGGGATGTTCTTGCCGAGGCGCTCGATTTCCTCTTTTTCGAGGGTCTGGATCAGGTTCATTGGGGTTCCAGTTTCGATCATGCACACGCTACGCTAGGGGCGGCGGTCTTGAAAGCGGACCTTCCAAGACCTTGTTCTGTGCCGCGGCCGGCAGAGGATCGAAAAAAGCTGTTAATTTTAGCACAAGCTGTGATCATAGGCTCTCTGTCTCTTGGTGCAGTGCCGCAAAAGGCTTCCAGGGGCAAAGTGAATCTCACTGGCTTGTCCCTGCGCTGCTCCAGCGTGCACCGCTTCATGTCAGCCGAGAAATCGAAGGGAAGGCGGTATCAGCTCCCTGGAGTGGTAGCGCCGGAACGGATGGCTGCCAAAACTTGGCCAGGTGGATGCCTTGCACCGTTTCAGGCGTCATGGCGGCTGCGTTAGATCACCCACTGTGGTGTGCAGCACGATTCGCACCACACTGCCCCGAGGGAACAACTCGGGCCGGTCAACCGGTGAAAAGCCCGTCACTTGGGGCGGTTGCCCGTCCCATCGGCCGCACACGTCGGCGGCATGCCAGCCAGGCGCTGACGGCGCCGGCGCGCCATCGAGACAACGGATCTGCCACTCGCCATAGCCCACGTATATTGGCTCCAAGCTCTTGCGGTCATACGCCGCCACCGGTGTCACCTTGTCGTTCGACCTGATATCCAGCAGGAGCATCAGGTATGGCGAGCACAGTCCAACGCGCTTACTCAGGTCGATTTCGGGAGGGAAGACAATCTCATGCCCATCCCAGCGGCGTCGGTTGTGCTGGCCGTTGACATCTTCGGTGCCGAGCGGGCAAGCCGCGGCGCTGCCGGATTCGCGCGGCAAGGTATTCAGCTGGCGCGAGGGCTTCCGGGTGTCGTGCCAGCCGGGAACCAGAGCGCGCAGAAGGTACGATCCCGCACCCGGCAAGAGCACCTCGATCTTGCTGTCATCCGGATGGGTCAGCAACAGGAATTTCTGCTGCAGCACCGTGTTTCCAGCATGCGCCGCGCTTACGCGCAGGTGCCTGGCATCGGGCATTTCGATCCAGTAGTGCCAAGCCGGCTCTGCATCCCCTGCGGTCATGGGCGCTACCCACCACCCGCCTCCATAGCTACCGCTCCACTGCCAGCGCTCCTCGCCCGCCGCGCCGGTTTGTTGAAAACGACTCGGTACGGGAAAGAGGAAGGCTTCATCCAGCACGGCGTGGCGTGCCTTGCCTTGTGACACGTAGTCCGCGTGCAAGAAAAGCAGGGCATTTGTCGGATCGGTCTGAAACCTGCCATAGCGCAAACGTTCGAACGCCGGATCGACATGCAGCGCCACCCACTCGTCGCCCGGTATGGGCTGCAGCCGCGGCGCGGTCAATGCCGGAGTTCTGGCCCACACCTGCACCTTGAACCACATGACGGACGCCATGCGGGACACACGCTTGCCCGCGTCCTGCACCAGGCTGGACAGCGCACCCGGCGCCAGTTGCTCGCCCCCGATGGCACGGGCCAGCGGCAACATCCCCACCAACACCAGCGCCCAGACCGCCCACACCCAGCGCACCGATTGCCATCCACTTTGCCGCACCAGAGTGGCCGCGGCAGCCGTCAGCAACGCCAACCCCCAGATCAGAGCGCCCCAGCCCCAGGAATCGAAACGGCGGTAGGTCAGGCGCATGCTGCTGAACAGCTCGAAATTGCTGGGAATGCCTGTGCTCTGGATCATTGGGGCCAGGCACGCAAGCAGCAGCGCACAGCTTGCGGCGATGAGAGGGACGCCGCGCCCGAGGAGTAAACGCGCCACCACCCACAGAAAACACAGATTGGCATACGCCGCCAGCCCGCCCGGCGCCGCGATCCAGCCCATCCCCACGCCCGCGATCAGGATGTCCCAGCCCAGCCACATCTTCCCAGCACTGAAACCCGGCAGTACCAGTGATACCAGCCATAGCGCCAGCGCCGCCCAGGCCAGGGGCTTCTCGGGCCTCCGCGCGGGCAGGCGTTTGTTAATTGGCTGCGCCGCAACAGGCGGCTCGACAGCGTGGGATGGGCGCGATGCACTCATGAGAACCCTTGAAGGCAGGTAATGGCGCAGGCAGCATACGCCCACGCCTTGGGAAGTTTGCGCCAGGCACCTCCATAGGCGCACGGGCTGCGCCTGACGGGGGCTGCAAGGGGTACCTGCGGAACTAGCGCAGCGGCTACCGTACTGCGGCTTATCACGGGAAAGCCCGCGCCCTCAGGGACGCTTCCCTCATGCAGGCGGGGGCTCTGCGTTTAGTACGCGCTCATCCGCGACGCTCAGATCGCCCGCAATGCGCGCAGCCACGATGAGGTCAGGCCGGTAGTGGGCAGTTATTTGCAGGCTTTGGGTGCGCCGCCACTGCTCGATGTGAGCATGGTGGCCGGAGAGCAATTCGGCCGGCACCGCCGCGCCTTCCCACACTTCCGGCCGGGTGTAGTGCGGGCAGTCGAGGAGGCCGTCGAGCGCCGGGTTGAAGCTGTCGAGTTGGTGGCTGCCGTCGCCGCCCAGCACACCGGGCTGCAGGCGCGCGACGGCGTCGAGCAGCGCCAGCGCGGCGATCTCGCCGCCCGATAGAACGAAGTCGCCCAGGCTGATCTGGTGCGTCACGTGCCGGTCGATGAAGCGCTGGTCAATGCCCTCGTAGCGCCCGCAAATCAATATGGCGCCCTCGCCCGCCGACCAGCGCTCGACGGCGGCGTGGTTCAGCGGCTGGCCTATGGGCGAGAACAGCACCACGGGCGCTGGATCGTGCTCTTCGGCGCGGTCGGCCCGCACCGCGGCCAGACAGCGGGCCAGCGGCTCGGCCATCATCACCATGCCGGGGCCGCCGCCGAAGGGGCGGTCGTCCACGCGGCGGTAGTTACCCTCGGCGTGATCACGCGGGTTCCACAGCTTCAGCACGATCTGGCCGCTGGCATAGGCGCGGCGGGTGATACCCGCCTTGATGAAGGGCGTGAACAGCTCGGGGAACAGCGTCACGACGTCGAAGCGCAGCACCGTCATTCCCGCTTACTGCACCGACCCCGGCTGGGGCGATTGCTGCTCGGGCGGGGTGAACAGGCGGCCCACGTCCACCGCGTCGAAGCGCTCTTGCTGGCCGCAGAAATCGCAGCTCACCTCGATGCGGCCCTGCTCGGCGACGATGCTTTCGGCCTCTTCCTGCCCCAGCCCTTTCAGCATCGCGGCCACGCGCTCGCGGCTGCACGAGCAGGCAAAGCGCGGCGCACGCTCGCCCACCCGCGGCTCGAAGCGCATCAGGTTCTCTTCCCAGAACAGGCGGCGCAGGATGGTGTCAGCATCCAGCCCCAGCAGTTCCTCGCGCTTCAGGCTCCTGGCCAGGATGGCGATGCGCTGGTAGTCGTCCTCGGCCACCTCGCCGGATTCGTCTTCACGCGCCACGCTGCTTTGCGACAGGTTGTCCTGCCCCTGCACCGGCAGGCGCTGGATCAGCAGGCCGGCGGCCACCTGCTCGTCGGCGGCCAGCACCAGCGTGGTGTCGAGCTGCTCGGACTGGCGCATGTAGTGCTCCACCACGGCGGCCAGGTCCATCAGCGGCGCGCCGCCTTCGTCGGCCAGCGGCACCACACCCTGGTAGGGCTGCTGGCCTTCCTGCCGGTTCTTGGGATCGAGCGTGATGGCGCAGCGGCCCTGGCCGTGCGCGTTCACCATATCGGGCAGGCGCATGCCCGGCGGCACGGCGCCAATGACCGACGCCGTGGCGCGCAAGCGCATGTCGGGCTGCACCTCGGCCACGGCCACTTTCACCGGGCCGTCGCCGAAGATCTGCATGATCAGCGCGCCATCGAACTTGATGTTGCTCTGCATCAGCACGGCGGCGGCAGTCATCTCGCCCAGCATCTCGGCCACCGGCGGCGGGTAGGCGCCGGTCTGGGTGTTGGCGGCGCGGCGGCGCAGCACCTCTTGCCAGGCGTCGGTCAGGCGCACCAACTGGCCGCGCACGGGCAGGCCATCGAAGATGAATTTGTGAAGCTCGGACATCCGGCGTATTTTGGGGCAGGCGCTGCTTTGTCAACCGGCATGGTGCTGTAGGAGCGGGCTTGCCCGCGATGGGGCGCCAGCCAAACACGAGGCGCTGTTATCGCGGGCAAGCCCGCTCCCACACAAAGCGGAACCACCAGCCGATTTACAGCTTCTTCAGCGTGGCGCGGAAGCGGCGCGCGTTGTCGATGTAGTGCTGCGCGCTCTGGCGCAGCCCCTCGATCTGCTCGGGCGTGAGCTGGCGCACCGCCTTGGCGGGCGAACCGACGATCAGGCTGCCGTCCGGAAACTCCTTGCCCTCCGTCACCAGCGAACCGGCGCCCACCACGCAGTGCTTGCCGATCCGGGCGCCGTTGAGCACCACGGCGCCGATGCCGATCAGCGACTCATCGCCAATCGTGCAGCCGTGCAGCATCGCCTTGTGCCCCACCGTCACGTGCCTGCCGATGGTCAACGGCATGCCGACGTCGGCGTGCAGCACCGTCAAATCCTGAATATTGCTGCCTTCGCCAATGCTCATGCTCTCGGTGTCGCCGCGCAGCACGCAGCCGAACCACACGCTGGCGTCGGGGCCAATCGTCACGTTGCCCATCACCTGGGCCGAGTCGGCGATCCACGCCGTGGCGTCCACCTGCGGGCTCATGCCATCCACTTCATACACGGCCATGCGCGTTGTCTCCTGTCGTTGGGGTTGCTCGGTTTGGGGGTGCCTACAATTCTAGAGATGCCCCTGCGACCCTTGGCCCTGGAAGCCCTTTGCGAACCCGATCTTGAACAGAAACTGGCCAAGGTCAGCACCCTGAAAGCGCAGGCAGCTACGCTTTCGATAGTGCCCGAGTTGCGGCTGCCAGAGCTCGCCGCCCTGCCCGGCCGCCCCGCGCGGCCCGAACTCATCGACCCCGCCAAGGTGCCGCAGCGCAGCGTGCACACACGCGAAGGCCGCGCGGCGCTCGTCCACGCCATCTGCCACATCGAGTTCAACGCCATCAACCTGGCGCTCGATGCCATCTGGCGCTTTGCCGACATGCCCGAGGACTTCTACCGCGACTGGCTGCGCGTCGCCATCGAAGAGGCCTACCACTTCAAGCTGCTGCACGACCACCTGCGCACGCAGCTGGGCCACACGTATGGCGACTTTCCCGCGCACGACGGCCTGTGGGCCATGTGCGAAAAAACCAAGGCCGACATCACCGCCCGCATGGCCCTGGTACCCCGCACGCTGGAGGCACGCGGCCTGGACGCCACGCCGCTGATCCAGAACAAGCTGCGCCAAGTCGCCACGCCCGATGCGCTGGCCGCCTGCGACATTCTCGACATCATCCTGCGCGACGAGATCGGCCACGTCGCCATCGGCAACCGCTGGTATGGCTGGCTGTGCCAGCGGCAGGGGTTGGAGCCGGTGGCGCACTACCGCGCGCTGGTGCGGCAATACGGCGCGCCACGGCTGAAAGGGCCGTTCAACACGGCGGCGCGGCGGCAGGCGGGCTTCAGCGCTGAAGAGCTGGCGGAGTTGGCACACCCAGACGCCCGCTGACTGGTTAACCCTGGAAAAACTTCCAGAATTACACGTACGCGCTGACAGGCTTCCAGTTGGCGCTGCCCGCCAGGGCCGCCTGCGTGCCCTCCGCCAAGTCGCCGCTGGTATAGAGCTCCTGCAACCGCGCACGCGATACCGGGCCTTGTGGCACCCCGCCGGGAAGCAGGTAGAAGAACGTCTGCTCGACCTCTTCGGACGATGACGGCGAAGCCGCGGACTCCACGGATTCAGCCGCCTCGGCAGCCGCGCCGCTGGTATCGCGCAAGCGTTCTTGCAGCGCGCGGCCGGCCTGCACCGTGCCCACCGCCAACGCCTTCGACCCGTCGGCCAGCTTGTGGCCCGCATCCTGCAGCAATTGCTGTAGGCGATCCGAATCGCCGGTCTTGAACTCGCGCAGCGAATTCACCTGAACCACGCCAGAGTGATCGAACTCCAGGAACGGCGCTTCTGAAAAATTCATCCAGCCCGCCACGAACACCGTCGGAATGCTCGCCCGCACCGTGTTGTAGTTGCGCACCGCCGCGTTGTAACGCTCACGCGCCTGCAAGATGGCCTGCTCGCTGTCCTGGATGCTGGCCGCCAGATGCGTGTACTGATCGCTGGTGCGCAGCTCGGGAAAGCGCTGCGCCATGCCCTGAATCGCCGTCAGCACCTGCCCCGCCTGGGACCAGGCCTGACCCAGGCTTTCGGTGTTGTCCGCCGACAGCTTCAGGTGCGTGAACTGTTCGAACTCCTGGTAGTTGCGCACCAGATCAATCAACTGGTTCACCTGCGACAGCTTGCGGCTGACCGCCACCTCGGTGTTCGACGCTGCCTCTCGCAGCAACTGCGCCAAGGCCTGCAGCCGGTTGTACGACTTCAGCGCCACCACCCCCAGCACCACCGCCACCAGCAGCAGTAGCCAGAACATGCTCGACAGAAAACCCATCACCGTAGACATGGCCCATCCCTCCTGAGATTTTCAATTCGGTCGTCAGCATAGCCGAAGCGTTTGGGCCAAACCGCCGCCTCGCCCATCCATTTGACCACCGCCGACGCACCCGCACGGCAATGCAGCGGCTACCATGACACCCAGCCCCGCTGCGCCCACGCGCGCACCGGCCCAGACCCCAAACCACGGAGCCCAAGCATGAGCCAGAAACCCGTCGTCGCCGACATCGGCCCCAAACCCAACGCCTTCGACATCGAGAACGCCACCAAGGACAACGCCAACTACCGCACCGTCGCCTGGAGCGGCAAGTACCTGCAGGTCACGCTGATGTCCATCGAGCCCGGCCAGTCGATCGGCCTGGAAGTGCACCCCGACACCGACCAGTTCCTGCGCCTGGACGCCGGCCAGGGCAAGTGCAAGATGGGTCCGAGCAAAGACAACCTGGATTTCGAGCAGGACGTGGAAGATGGCTGGTGCATCACCGTGCCGGCTGGCATCTGGCACGACGTCATCAACACCGGCAGCGAACCGTTGCGCCTGTACGCCATCTACGCGCCGGTGCACCATGCGGCTGGCAAGGTGCACGGCACGTTCGACGAGGCCGAGCGTGACGAGGAAAGCGGCGGCGACGAGCCTCCGGCGTGGTCGGTGCAGCCGCCAGCGGCGGAGCCGGACAAGCAAGCCTGACCTCTGCCTGCAGAGGGCTGCCTTGCGTCATCCCCCTGCCTCTTCGTCACCCTCGATTCACGGCGCCAACCATCCAGTGCCGTTGTTGTAATGTTGTAAGTTCGCTAACTCAATTTCATCAGCAAAAAGGGAAATACCATGTCTCGTATCTCAACGTTCGGTGCTGTGATGGCGTTTTCATGCTTGCTTGGGGCATGTGGCGGTGACTCCGACACACCCGTGGGGGAGCCCCAATCGCAGCAACCCCAACCTCAGCAGCCCGTTGCTGATCCGTATGCCAAATACCAAGGGCGCTGGATGGGATGCAACACATACACGGACTCCACGGGCAAGGCCGCGATGAAGTCAGCAAAAGAAACCGTGGAATTCAAAGGGCGATCCGTGACAGCGATCACCACGTATCACAACTCATCGGATTGCAGCGGTGCAGCCATTGCGACGAGCGAAGACTCACCGGCATCCAGGGCTTACGAGGTGACCCCAAGTACCGAACTGAACGACACGATCAAAGTCAGCTCGCCAGCGCATGTCAGTGTGACGACAGGCCCCGCAGCATCCAAGATCACAAACCCATCCGGTGCCGAAATGTGGCAGGTGACGTTTGCGGACGGCTCCGCTACCCAGTTCAGCGTGAATACTGCTGCCCGCGTGAGTACCGGTCAAGCCACCTTCAGTGCCGACTTGAGGACTTTCAAACTCACATCGACATCAGGTGACGAGACGGTAACCATCGAATACATCCGTCAACCCTGATCCCTCTGAGGCGGTGGCGCTTTTAGCGAGCCAAATCGAGACAGCCGCCGCCTCAGGCTCATCTGGCGGATAGAAAGCCCGGGCGACGTCTCGCGCCGCGTCACACGGATGGCGGCGATGCCCCGCCCGTCTTGTCACCCGCCGCTCCAAACCGCTTCATCAACTCCCCCTGCACCGCCGCCGGCGCATGCTTGGCCTGCGCGCTGATGCGTGCGAATTCGGCGGCGGCAACGGGGTCGTCATGGAATTTCAGGAACAGGCGGCGCAACTGGTCTTCGTCGGCGTAACCCAGCTCCACGCGCTCGTCGATGCGCCCCGCGCGAACCAGCGCGGGGTCAAGCCGCTCGACGTGGTTGGTGGTCATGAACAGCACCGTGCCTTCTTGCGTGGCCACGCCGTCCAGCGCATTGAGAAAGCCGCTGAACGACAGCTTGACCTGCGCGTGCACGGCGTCGCGCTCGCGGAAGAAGGCATCCACGTCCTCGATCAGCAGCAGCGAGCGCTGCGGCACCGAGGCCAGCAGGGTGTGGATCTTCTCGTCGGTAACAACCGGGCTGGCCAGACTGAGCGTGCACACGTTCAACCGCAGCTCGCTCGCCAGCGCGGTAACCAGCGAGGTCTTGCCGGTACCGGGCGGGCCGTACAGCAGATAGCCGCGCCGCCACGGAATGCCCAGTTGCGCATAGCGCTCGCGGCTGTCGAAGAAGCGTTCCAGATCGGCCAGCAGCGCCTCGCCCTGCCCCGCCTTCAGCACGACCGATGACAAAGGACGGCGCGATCCCAGCCGCGCCCGCATCCAGTCGCCACCGTGGAAGGGGTTAGGGATGTAGACCGAGAGCGTGTCGGTCTCGCGCGCGGCGCGGGCATTGATGGCGGCCTGCAAAAAAGCCTGCAAGCGTGCGGGCGAGCGGCCAAACTGCGACAGGCTGACCTTCTCGAACACGGCTTGCGCCACCTGCACGTCGCGCCGGATCCACAGCCACTTGCCATCCAGCCACACGATGTGCAGGCCCTCGCCGGGCGACAGGTAGGCGCGCGGCGGCTGGCCGTTGCGCAGATCGTCGTCCAGGCTCTGGTAGGCCGTGCCCTGGCGCACGCTGCGCGCGGTGAACTGGTTGATGCCCCGCAGCTTGGGGTGCGTGTCCATGTACTCCACCAACGCGCTGAACAGGAATTCGTCACGCGAATCGACGGTGAGCGTGCTGATGAAAAAACGCTTGGCCCAGCCGACGACCGTGCCCGGCACGTCCTTCAGCCAGAAGGCCAGCGCCCCCGCCGCCGCCAGCAGCGCGGCCTGAAGCGCGGGTTGAGAAAACAGGGTGCTGGAAAGGTCCAAGGTGGGTGCTCGACTGGGTGATGTGAAGAAATTCGCTGCTCAGCCCCTGACGCGGCTCACGGAAAACGATTGTGCGTCAGCCCGGATCAGCCTTCACCCCCGCGGATGGTGCTTGGCGTGCAAATCCTTCAATCGTTCACGAGCGACGTGGGTATAGATGGTGGTGGTGCTGATGTCGGCATGGCCCAGCAGCATCTGCACCGCGCGCAGGTCGGCGCCATGGTTGAGCAGGTGCGTGGCGAAGGCATGGCGCAGCGTGTGGGGCGACAGCGGCGCGGTCACGCCGGCCTGCACGGCGTAGCGCTTGACCAGGCCCCAGAACATCACGCGCGACATCGCCGTACCCGGCGTGCGGCCGGCGCTGGTGACGAACAGGTCATCCGTCTGGCGCTGGCCCAGCAGGGCCGGTCTGCTCACTGAAACATAGCGCTGCAGCCAGTCACCCGCCTCTTCGCCGAAAGGCACCAGGCGCTCCTTGCCACCCTTGCCCATCACGCGCAGCACGCCTTCGTTCAGGCCGATGTGAAAGGTCTTGAGCGTGGTCAGCTCGCTCACGCGCAGGCCGCTGGCGTACATCAGCTCCAGCATGGTGCGGTCGCGCAGGCCCAGGGGCGTGCTGGTATCGGGGGCATTCAGCAGCGCCTCTACTTGCGCCTCGCTCAGCGTCTTGGGCACGCGCAGCGGGTGCTTGGCGGTCAGCAGCTTCAGCGTCGGATCGGTGTCGATCAGGCGCTCGCGCAGTGCCCAGCGGAAATAGCGCTTGAACACCGTCAGGCGCCGGTTGGCCGACGTGGCCTTGCCTCGCGCGCGCGCGGCCATGTAGCCGTTCAGGTGCTGTTCGCGCGTCTGCGGCAGCCGGGCGCCGTGCTCGGCGGCCAGCCACTGGGCATACAGGGTCAAGTCGCGCCGGTACGCGGCCAGCGTGTTGGGCGACAGACCATCTTCCAGCCACAGAGCATCGGTGAAGGCGTCGATGGTCGGGTCGGCGGCGGTTGGGGTAGCGGTCACGCGGCGACGATACCAAAGCGCGGGCGGCATCGCGGGTGGCCGTGGCGGGCTTGCCAGCGATGGGGGCTGTGAACGCAGGGGGCGTTGTCATCGCGGGCAAGCCCGCTCCCACAAAAAACAAATCGGCCGACAGTGCCCGTCCAGAAAGCGCCAGCGGATCACCTATTCATCCTAGAAACGGCAGTTGGATGCGCCCGAGCGTGCCGTGATGGGCGTGCCAGGCAAGGCGCGAGGACGCGGCAGGCTCGTGCCTGCGAGGACGAGCAACGCCGCATGGCGCGGCCAGCGCGGTGCGATCAGTTGCATAGCGCGCTCACCCAGCAGGTGAACGTGATCGAAGCCGTGAAAGTCAGTATTCATGCGGGTTGCCCAAGGATGGTGAGCGGTCAACTGCCGTTTCTAGGTTCATAGCAAACAAAAACCCGACGGGCGGTGCCACGGCGGGTAGGCTAGTACACCGACACGGAAATTTCGAAACGTGAAAGCGCGCCTTCGCCCCGATGGCGGCGTTGCACATCCTCGCGATACCACCCGGTATCGCTGCGATGTGCGCCTTGCCCTCGGGCCGAATCCATCACTTTCACCATGTTCCGAAATCTCCGTGTCGGCGTACTAGGTCAGCGTGCAGCGCGCTTACTGCAGCGACAGCTTCTGCTTGGTCACCACCTGCTTGTACACGGCCAGCTCGTCCTTGATCTGCTGGGCGAACTGCTCGGGCGTGTTGGCGATGACGAAGGAGCCCGTTTCCTCGATACGTTTTTTCACCGCCGGGTCTTCCAGCACCTTGCGGGTGGCGGCGTTGATCTTGTCGACCACGTCCTTGGGCGTGCCCTTGGGCGCCAGCAAGCCGTAATAGGCCATGCGGTTCACCGGCTCCAGGCCCACTTCCTTGAAGGTGGGGGTGTTGGGCAGGTCCTTCAGGCGCTCGGGCGCGGCCACCACCAGCGGCAGCAGCTTGCCACTCTTGATGAAGGGCAGCGACGACGGCACGTTGTCGAACATGATCGGCACCTGGCCAGCCACCACGTCGTTCAGCGCCGGGCCAGCGCCGCGGTACGGAATGTGGGTGACGAACACGCCGGTCAGGCTCTTCCACAACTCGGTCTGCAGGTGGCCGATGCCGCCGGTGCCCGACGAGGCATAGCTGAACTTGCCGGGCTGGTTTTTCAGCAGATCAACCAGCGCCTTGTAGTCCTTGGCGGCAAAACTGGGGTGCACCGTGATGATGTTGGGCGTGGCCGCGATATTGATGATGGGCAGGAAATCCGCCACCGGGTCGTAGCCGGTCTTGGGGTTGATGGCCGGGTTGGCCGCCGTGGTGGACACCGTGGCCATGCTGATGGTGTAGCCGTCGGGCGCGGCGCGCGCCGCCTCTTGCGCGCCGATGATGCCGCCGGCACCGCCCTTGTTGTCCACCACCACGCTCTGGCCCAGCGCCTTGCCCAGCGGCTCGGCCACCACGCGCGCGATGATGTCGGTGGTGCCCCCCGCGGCGAAGGGCACGATCAGGCGAATCGGCTTGTTGGGAAAGGCCGTCTGCGCGAAGGCGGCGCCAGAGGCCGCGATCAGTGCGGCGAGAGCGATCAACTGACGTCGTAGCATGGGTTCAAACACTCCTTGTGGGATGGAACGATGACGAAAAGGGGTAGAGGAATTGATCGTAAACGCGGCAGCGCGGTGCAGCGGGTATCGCGAGACTGTGATTAACCCTAAGAGGCTGTCCCCAAACTCCTCGCGCCGCGCATGGGATGGAAACGCCCCAGCCGTGAAACAGACAAGCCACTGTTCACGGGCAAAACCTTGAAAGAAATGGCGCCAAGACCATGAACTCGCCTTCCTCCCTCTGCCTGCGCTGACTTCCGGCCACGGGGAACGCTGTGGCATGATCGCGCCCCACTCGCGCCCCGCCAGCATGACCGGGCTCCCGCGACCAGGCACATGGTTTTCCTCTGGCGCCCGGCCCAGCGCGCCGCGATCAGCCCAGCGACATCGTGAATTACGCCCAGCTGCTTTTCCCCGATTTTTCGCTGATCGCCATCGGCTACCTGCTGTGCCGGCACACGGCACTCAACCGGCCAGTGTGGCAGGCGGTGGAAGGGCTGGTTTATTACTTCCTGTTTCCGGTGCTGCTGTTCCACTCCATCGTGCGCACGCCGCTGGATCTGAAAGCCGCCTCGGGCCTGATGGGCGCCGGGCTGGCGCTGGGCCTGACGGGCATCGCGCTGGCCTACGCCCTGCCCTGGGTGCCAGGGCTGCGGCGGCGCATCGACCGGCGCGACCACGCGGCCAGCGCGCAGATCGCGTTTCGCTTCAATTCCTTCATCGGCTTGGCGCTGGCCGAACGGCTGCTGGGCGCGCAAGGGCTGCAGTTGATCGCGGTGCTGATCGGCGTGTGCGTGCCGCTGTTCAACCTGGGCGCGGTGTGGCCGATGACGCGGCACGCGCAGCGCGGCTTCATGGGCGAGATCGCGCGCAACCCACTCATCATCGCCACGGCGTCGGGGCTGGTGGCCAATCTGGCGGGTTTCTCGATGCCGGAACTCCTGGTGCCCACCGTCACGCGCATCGGCTCGGCGTCGATCGCGCTGGGGTTGATGGCGGCGGGCGCGGGCCTGCAGTTCCAGAGCCTGGCGCGCGGCAAGGCGCTGGGGGTTGGCGTGCTGACGATCCGGCACCTGCTGTCGCCCATCGCCGCCTGGCTGCTGGCCCGCGCCTTCCGGCTGGGCGAGGCGGAAACCATCATCCTGCTCACCTTCTCGGCCCTGCCAACGGCGTCGAGCTGCTACGTGCTGGCGGCGCGCATGGGTTTCAACGGGCCGTATGTGGCGGGGCTGGTCACGCTGTCGACCGCATTGGGCGTGGTCAGCCTGCCACTGGCGTTGGCGGTGCTGGGGCGCCTTTGAGCGGGCTGACCGGGCTCACTGGTTGGTCGCGACTGCGTGCTTCGGCACTCGCTTGAAAGAAAGCGAAAACGAGAAAGTATCCATTTCCAGCTCCCTGTTAACGGGCGCTAGCGACCACCAATTATTGATATTTTCAAAAATCACGACAGCGCGGACCATCAGAAAAAATCCCTCACATCCCCTCGTCATTGCGGCGAAGGCCGCAATCTATGGGGCGCCACCTTGACACGGTGTTGACCCGCGGACACCGCGTGGATTGCGGCCTTCGCCGCAATGACGGGATGCGGTGAAGGCATTGCGTACCCTGTTGGAGCATGCCAGGCTGCCGGCTGTTTCTTTTTGCATCCTCTGCCAGCAGCCGACCCTCAACGCGCGTCGCGCTTGGCCGTCACCGCCTTCTGACGGCTGCGCGCCGATGCGTGGATCTTCTTGTTCACCGGCTCGGCCTTCAGCGGGTTCAGGCGCTGCGTTTTGGCCGGCATGTTGGTGGGCACCGCACCTTGCGCATTGGCGGTGGCCGTGCCGCCGACCTTGGCACGAATCGCCCGCCGCGGCGTCGGCGCACCGTCCACGGGCGCGGCGGCCTGCTGCTGCTTCACCGCGCGGCGCACCTGCTTGACCAGCTTGGCAGCGGGCTGGGCGGCGCTGGTGATGGCACTCTTCGCAGTGGCCTTCTTGACTGGTGTCTTCTTGGTCGTGGCTTTCTTGGCAGTGATTGGCTTGGCGGTCGTCTTCTTGGCAACGGCCTTTTTGGCGACCGCTTTCTTGGCAGGCACTTTCCTGGCGCTGGCTTTCTTGGTTTCCACTTGCGCCGCCTTGGCTTCCACCTTGGCCAGTTGCGCCTCAAAGCGCGTCAGCACCTCGGCCATCACATCGGCCTTGACCTGCGTGCGGGCGTTCTCGCCGCCCTTGCTGGCGCGCTGGGCGGCCGGACCGCTGCGCGTGGCCACGGTCTGGCGGCGGTAGACGTCGCGGTATTTGTCGCGCAACGCACGGGCGCGCTTGAGCTTGCTGGCAAGCTGGCGCGCCGTCAGCTCCTTGATGGCGCTGGCACGGCTGGCCTCGAACAGCGCCAGCTCGGGCTGGGTCAGCAAAGGTTTCACTTGTCGCAGGGTAAAGCTCACGGCATCTCCTCATTCGCGGCGGCGGCGCCATGGCACCGCCTGGGTGTCAGATCCGCCGCGAGCAGCGACGGCATGTGCTTTCATGCTATGGCAACGATGAGCACGCGCATGTCGGACAAGGCGCACTGCCCCTGCCCGCCGTGCACGCCAATGGTTGACGCATGCACCATAATGCTATGAAAATGGCAGCGTATGGCGCTTGACCCGCGCCAATACTCCCTTTCAAAACCCTAGCAACGCCGTGACGTTACTGCCCCAGCGCCCATTGCACGTGCTCGCGCACCAGTGCGTGCGGGTGCCCGGCGCGGGCCTGCAGCGCGGCACGCAGCGGCTCGCGGCGCGCATCGCCGGCGGGCAGCGCGGCCAGCGCGTTGCCCAGCGCCACGGCGATGTTGCGCAACCAACGCACGTGACCAATGCGGCGAATCGGCCCGCCCTCGGTGCGGCGCAAAAACTCTTCCTCGCTCCAGGCGAACAGCGTCACCAGGTCGGCATCGGCCAGGCCCTCGCGCGCGTCGAAGTCGGGCAGGTTGCTGACACGCGCGTACTTGTTCCACGGGCAGATGAGCTGGCAGTCGTCGCAGCCGTAGATGCGGTTGCCGATGAGCGGGCGCAGCGCGGCGTCGATGGCGCCATCGTGCTCGATGGTCAGGTACGAGATGCAGCGCCGCGCGTCCAGCCGGTACGGCGCCACGATGGCCCGCGTGGGGCACACGTCGATGCAGGCGGTGCAGGCGCCGCAGTGGTGGCTCACCGGCTCGGTGCCGGGCAGCGCCAGATCGACGTAGATCTCCCCCAGGAAAAACATCGAGCCGCCCTCGCGCGACAGCACCAGCGTGTGCTTGCCGCGCCAGCCCTGGCCGCTGCGCGCGGCCAGCTCGGCCTCCAGCACGGGGGCCGAATCGGTGAACACGCGGTGGCCGAAGGGGCCGATGGCGGCGGCGATGCGGTCCTGCAGCTTCTGCAGCCGCGCGCGCAGCACCTTGTGGTAGTCGCGGCCACGGGCGTAGACCGACACGATGGCCTCGCCGGGCCGCCGCAGGCGCGCCAGCTCGGCGGCCTGCCAGTCGGGCGGCGTATCGCGCGGCAGGTAGTCCATGCGCGCGGTGATCACGCTCACGGTGCCGGGCACCAGTTCGGCCGGGCGGGCGCGCTTCAGGCCGTGCGCGGCCATGTAATCCATGCTGCCGTGGAACCCCGCGGCCAGCCAGCGCATCAAACCGGGTTCGGCGCTGGACAGGTCCACGCCAGCCACCCCCAGTTCAGAAAACCCCAGCTCGCGCGCCCACGCCCGCACCTGGGTCCACAAAACTCCTGTATCGATTGGCGCGCCATGCTCAGTCACGCCCAAATTGTAGAAAGCGCGCCCGCGCTCACCCTGCGCTGGCACGGCGAGGACGACACCGCCGCCTTCGCCGAGCGGCTGGCCGCCCTGCCCGGCCTGCGCAATGCCTTCATCACGCTGCACGGCGACCTGGGCGCGGGCAAGACCACCTTCGTGCGCCACCTGCTGCGCGCACTGGGGGTCACGGGCCGCATCAAGAGCCCGACCTACGCCGTGGTCGAGCCGCACGACACGCCCGACGGCCTGGCCGTGTCGCACTTCGACTTCTACCGCTTCAACGACCCGCGCGAGTGGGAAGACGCCGGCTTTCGCGACCTGTTCGCCGCGCCCGGCCTGAAGCTGGCCGAATGGCCCGAGAAAGCCGCCGCCCTGCTGCCCGCGCCCGATCTGGCGCTGCGCCTGGACGTGCAAGACGACGACACGCGCCAGGTGCGCCTGGACGCGGCCACGCCACTGGGCGCCCGACTGCTGAAAGAGCTTTGCTGAAAGAGTTGCACGCATGACGCCACCCGCCCCCCTGCCCCCGCGCCCCATGGCGCCCGCCAACACCGCGCGCCGCCGCGCACTGCTGCAAGGCAGCGCGCTGGTGCTGACGCTGGGCACGCACCACATCGCGCGCGGCGCCGGCATCGTGGCCGTGCGCCTGTGGCCGGCCGAGGACTACACGCGCGTGACGATCGAATCCGACACCGCGCTCAAGACCCGGCCGCACGCCATCAATTCGCCGCCACGGCTGGCGGTGGACATCGACGGGCTGGAGCTGAACCCCACCCTGCGCGAACTGGTGGCCAAGCTGCGCGCCGACGACCCCAACATCGCCGGCATCCGCGTGGGCCAGTACGCGCCCCGCGTGGTGCGGCTGGTGATCGACCTCAAGCACGCCATCAACGCCCAGGTGTTCACGCTCATGCCCGTGGCGGCCTACCAGCACCGGCTGGTGCTCGACCTGTACCCGGCCAACCCACCCGACCCGCTGGAGCAACTGATCGCCGAGCGCATGAAAGAGCTGGGAGGCGCCGCCGGCGCCGCGCCGCCCGCCACGGCCATGGCGGGGAGCGAGACAGCCGCGCCCGCCCCGCCCGTGGTTGATTCGCTGGGCGACCTGATCGCCAAGCAGATCGAGCGCGCCAACGCCATGACGCGCGGCACCGACACCGCCGTGGCCCGCGCGCCCACCCCACCGCCGCCACCGCAGCGTCCCACCACCCGCCCCACCGCGCCCGAGCCCGCACCCACGCGCGCGCGCCCGCCCGCGCCGGCCAGTACCGACCGCCTGATCATCATCGCCCTCGACCCCGGCCACGGCGGCGAAGACCCCGGCGCCATCGGCCCCGGCGGCACCTACGAGAAAAACGTGGTGCTGCAAGTGGCGCTGAAACTGCGCGACCGCATCAACAACACCACCGTGGGCGGCAACCCCATGCGCGCCTTCATGACGCGCGATGGCGACTTCTTCGTGCCACTGGGCACGCGGGTCGAGAAGGCGCGCCGCGTGGGGGCCGACCTGTTCATCAGCATCCATGCCGACGCCTTCATGCGGCCCGAGGCCAGCGGCGCCAGCGTGTACGCGCTGTCCGAGCGCGGCGCCTCCAGCACCGCCGCGCGCTGGCTGGCCAACAAGGAAAACGACGCCGACCGCATTGGCGGCGTCAACCTGGGCGTGAAGGATTCGCTGGTGCAGCGCGCGCTGCTGGACATGAGCACCACGGCGCAGATCAAGGACAGCCTGACGCTGGGCGGCGCCATCGTGCGCGAGATCGGCGGCGTGGGCCGCCTGCACAAGCGCAACGTGGAGCGCGCCAACTTCGCCGTGCTGCGCGCGCCCGACATACCCAGCGTGCTGGTCGAAACCGCCTTCATCAGCAACCCCGAGGAAGAGCGCAAGCTGCGCAGCGAGGCCTACCAGAACGACCTGGCCAACGCGCTGATCAACGGCATTCAGAAATACTTCGCCGCCAACCCGCCGCTGGCGCGCAACCGGCAGGTTTGACCCCATTCCAAAGGGTGCGGGTAGGCCATGCCAACGTGCCGTGCGCGGTGAAATTCTGATAAATCAGGCGATTACCAGTTGGTGCGGAATACCGGTATCAAAACAGAAGCTTCATGCGATTGATTCATAAGGGGAATCGGCTGTTTTGATGACCTGAAAAATTCTCAAGGTCCCCTACGCTTTCAATTTCAGTTCCATGCGTTGGGAAACGACCGAAGCCGCCCAGCGAACGTGAACTTCATCACGAAACAGCATCAATTCAATCCAAACCCGCATCGGCGAACACCGCCACCTGCTAGCCAAATGCCTGCCTTGCGCGTTAAATAGGGGCTGGCGCAAGCCAGTTTTTTGCAAGTTCTCTTCCAAAGTTTGGCGGACGATTCGACCACCGGATCGTCCGCCTTTTTATCCTAGAAACGGCAGTTGGATGCGCCCGAGCGTGCCGTGATGGGCGTGCCAGGCAAGACGCGAGGACGCGGCAGGCTGGTGCCTGCAAGGACGAGCAACGCCGCTTGGGCAGCGAGCCAGCGCGGTGCGATCGGGTGCATAGCGCGCTCACCCAACAGGTGAATGTGATCGAAGCTGCGAAAGTCAGTGCTCATGCCGGTTGCCCAAGGATGGCAAGCGGTCAACTGCCGTTTCTAGGTTTATTGGTGATACGGATTCGCGCTCAAACCAACGGCGGCTCATGCGGAAGGCGATGACGCAATGATCTTGCTGCGCGTTGATGACGGCGGCCGCGCCGCCATGACACCATGGAGCACCAAGTGCCTCGCCGCGGCCAACATCATGTCGTCATGCGTCAGGAAACCATGACGAATGACCGCGGCTGGCGCCGCATGACAAATGACGAATGCCTTTCTTGCCCCTCGTCATCGAGGCGCCACCTTGACACGGCATTGACCTGCGGACACCGAGTGGATTGCGGCTTTCGCCGCCATGACGGGAAGGGGTGAGCGCGCTGCGCACCGCGTTGAGGTGCAGCCAATCAACAAGGCTGTTTACGCAAACATCGCCAGTGCTTTGCGTTTCCCATCAGTATTTGGCGCGCGTTGTCAGGATGCGGTGGCGCCCTGTTTCTCGGCGCGGCCCGCCCTCCAGCCACCGTAGATGGCGATCAGCCCCGGCACGAAGATCAGCGCCCAGATGATCTTGCTCAGGTTGGCCTGCACCCACGGCAGGTTGCCGAACAGGTAGCCCGCCGTCACGATGCCGAATACCCAGATCAGCGCGCCCGTGACGTTGAAGAAGGTGAACTTGCTGCGCGTCATCTCCGCCACGCCCGCCACGAAGGGCACGAAGGTGCGAATGAAGGGCATGAAGCGCGCCAGGATCACCGTCACGCCGCCATAGCGCTCATAGAACTGGTGCGCGCGGTCGAACGCCTTGCGGTTGAAGAAGCGCGAGTTCTCCCACTGGAACACCTTCGGCCCGAAGTAGCGCCCTATTTGATAATTGCACTGGTCACCCAGAATGGCCGCGACCAGCAGCACGCCCACCGCCAGTGGATAACTCATCAGTCCCGCGCCGCACATGGCACCCACCACGAACAGCAGCGAATCGCCGGGCAAAAAGGGCATCACCACCACACCCGTCTCGACGAAGACGATGATAAACAGCAGCGCGTACACCCACGGGCCGTACTGCGTGACGAAGGCGCCCAGGTATTTGTCGACGTGGAGGATGAAGTCCACGAGTTGCATCACGATGTCCATGGGGCGCGATTATCCGTGCCGCCACACATCACACCACCGACCACGCCATCAGCAACTGAGCCACGTAATACGCCGGCAGGCCCCAGGCCTTGTTCACGAAGGTCTTGGCCACGAAGGCCTGTCGCGCCACCGCCAGATCCGACGCCGCGAACAACAGCGCCCCCGCCGCCGGCAACCAGCGCCCCGTGGCCGCGGCGAACGCGATGGCCAGCGCGCACATCACCATGATCGCCACGATGTAGGCCAGCACCGGCCCCTTGAACGCCGTGCCCAGATGCGGCCACAGCCAGCGCAGGCTCAAAGCGCCCACCACCGCCATCGCTGCCGATGCGCCGGCCAGCACGCCCCAAGACCAAGGCACCTGCGCGAAGGCCACCGAGAACGCGATGTGCGCCAGCAGAAAGAAGCCCAGCCCCGCCATGAAGGCTGCTGGCCGGTCGGACGCCAGCGCCACATCGCCCAGCGCACTGAGCACCAGCGCCACCAGCACGATGACGCCGTACGTCGTGGACAAGGCCCCCAGCACGACCGCCAGCGCGATGAAGCACAAGCTGGCCGCCGTCTTGACCGTGCCCGCCAACACCGGTCGCCCCGCGCGCTCGGCGGCCAGCAGGGCGCCAACGAACACAAGACAGGCAACGCTAAACAGGATTGGCAACATGGGCGGGCACGCGAAAAGTGGGCTTGCTTATCAACAAGCTTCAGAGCATGCATGCGCGCATGGGGGTTCCATCGCTTTTTTGTGGGAGCGGGCTTGCCCGCGATAAGCCTTGGCTCAGGGCCAAGCGCTGCCATCGCGGCCAAGGCCGCTCCCACAGGCAGCATCTGAGGCTTCTTGGTAATCAAGAATATGAGAGGCCAGGGTGGTTCCTAGAATCATGGCATGAACACCCCACCCCGCCGCCCCATCCGCGAACTGCCCGACGAGCTGATCAGCCAGATCGCCGCCGGCGAGGTGGTGGAGCGCCCGGCCTCGGTGGTGCGCGAGCTGCTCGACAACGCGCTCGACGCCGGTGCCACGCAGATCACGCTGCGTCTGCTGGCCGGCGGCGTGCGCCTGATCAGCGTGGAAGACGACGGTGCCGGCATCCTGCCCGACGAGATGGCCACCGCCCTGAAGCGCCACGCCACCAGCAAGATCGCCAGCCTGCCCGAGCTGGAGGCCGTCGGCACCATGGGCTTTCGCGGTGAGGCGCTGGCCGCCATCAATTCGATAGCAGAAGTCGCCCTGCTCTCGCGCGCTGGCGGCCAGGACCACGCCTACCTGCTGGACGGCCGCACCGGCGAGCTGAAGCCCGTGGCGCGCGCGCAGGGCACCACGGTGGAGGTGAAGGAGCTGTTCTACAGCGTGCCCGCGCGGCGCAAGTTCCTCAAGACCGACGCCACCGAACTGGCCCACTGCATCGACGCCGTGCGCCGCCACGCGCTGGCACGGCCCGACGTGGGCTTCGCCATCTGGCACGAGGGCAAGCTGATCGAGCAGTGGCGCGCCCACCCCGGCGACGCGGGCCGCGCCCAGCGCCTGGCCGACGTGCTGGGCGAGGACTTCCTGGCCGACTCCATCGCCGTTGACCACCGCGTGGGCCCGGTGCACATCACGGGCCGAGCCGGTTTGCCCGATGTGGCCCGCTCGCGCGCCGACCAGCAATTCGCCTACGTCAATGGCCGCTTCGTGCGCGACAAAGTCATTGCCCACGCCGCCCGCGCCGCGTATGAGGACGTGCTGCACGGCCACCGTCAGCCGGTGTACGTGCTGCACCTGACCATCGACCCCGCGCGCGTGGACGTGAACGTGCACCCGACCAAGATCGAGGTGCGCTTCCGCGACAGCCGCGAGGTGCACCAGGCCGTGCGCCACGCGGTGGAAAACGCCTTGGCGGCGCCCCGCGCCGCGCTGGCGGGCGGCGCGGTGGCCGACACCCCCACGCATTCACCCGCGCCCGCGTGGCGCAGCGACGATGCGGGTACGCCGGCTTTCAAGCCTTTTCGGCCTGCAGCGCAGATTCCGCTTGCGCCAGCAGCTCTTCATTCAGGAGCAACTCCGGCCCATGCGGTGGAAGAATTGCGTGCCCTGTGGTCACCCACTTCCACCGCCACGCCGCCCGCCGCGCACGCCGAATCGCCTGACGACCACGGCCCCGCCTGGCCCCTGGGCCGCGCCGTGGCGCAATTGCACGGCATCTACATCCTGGCCGAGAACCACGCCGGTCTGGTGCTGGTGGACATGCACGCCGCGCACGAGCGCATCGTGTACGAGCGGCTGAAAACCCAGCTAGACAGCGCACAGATCGCCAGCCAGCCGCTGCTGATCCCCGCCACCTTCGCCGCCACGCCGCAAGAAGTAGCCACCGCCGAAAGCACCACCGACGTGCTGCAGCGGCTGGGGCTGGAAATCACGCCCTTCTCGCCCAAGACCCTGGCCGTGCGCGCCGTACCCACCACGCTGGCCGCCGGCGACGCGGTGGAACTGGCGCGCAGCGTGCTGGCCGAACTGGCACAGCACGACGCCAGCACCATCATCGAGCGCGCCCAGCACGAGTTGCTCGCCACCATGGCCTGCCACGGCGCCGTGCGCGGTGGCCGCCGCCTGACGCACGAGGAAATGAACGCCCTGCTGCGCCAGATGGAAGCCACCGACCGCTCCGACCAGTGCAACCATGGCCGGCCCACCTGGCGGCAACTGACGATGAAAGAGCTGGACGGGCTGTTTCTGCGCGGGCGTTGAAGGGTCGCCAGACGGCCCGTCAATCGCCTCGCGCGGCCTTGGCGTGGTCGGGGTAGTCGGCAAAGACACCATCCACGCCCAGGTCGTAGAAGCGCTTGTATTCGGCCTTCGGGTCGCCCTGGTAGTCGCTCACCAGCCGCTTGGCCTCGCTGCGGAAGGTGTAAGCGTGCACGAACAGGCCCGCCTGGTGGGCGTCGGCCAGCACCTTGGTGGGCGGCATCAGCGTGCGGTCGCGCTCGTCGATCTGGCCGTCCTTGTTCAGGTCCACCGGCTTGCCGTCGGCGCCAAGGGTCAGGCGCGAGGGGATCAGGTACGGCTTCCAGGGGCCAATGCCGTCGGCGTATTTCTTGATCTCGGCCAGCCCGGCGGGCGTGAGCATCTGCACATAGGTGCGCTTGTCGCCCGCCACGGTCAAGTCATAGGCCTGGCCCCAGGGCAGCGACTGGTCGATGCTGCCGTCGGCGTTCTGGTCGTAGCCGTCGATCAACTGCACCAGGCGCACCTGCGTCTTGCCGCGCAGGTACTTCAGGTTGGCGGTCTCGAACGACTGGATGACGACCGGCGAATCCTTCCTGGTGTAGCCGTGGGCCGCCAGCGTGGTCAGCAGGCGGTCTTCCAGCGGCAGGTTCAGGCGCTGGTGGTAGGTGGGGTGCTTGGTTTCGGGGTACACGCCGATGGTGCGGCCCAGCCGCCTGGATTCGCGTTGCGCCAGCGCCAGCACCTCGTCGAAGGTGGGGATGGCGTACTTGCCGTTGTGGGACTGGTCGCGGTCGCCCATGGGCTGGATGGCGCGCAGGGTTTTCAGCTCGGCCAGCGTGAAGTCGCTGACGAACCAACCCTCTTCCTCGAAGCCATCGACCACCGCCTTGCGCTTGCGGCTGGCGAACTCAGGGCGATCCTTCACATCGGTGGTGGCTGCAATGTTGGGCTCGTGGCGCGCCACCAGCACGCCGTCCTTGGTGATCACCAGGTCGGGCTCGATGAAGTCGGCGCCCAGCTCGATGGCCTTTCCGTAGCTCTCCAGCGTGTGGTCGGGCAGATAGCCGGATGCGCCGCGGTGGCCGATGACCAGCGGCTTGTCGCCATTCAGGGTGGGCCGGTCGGCGGCGCCACCACCACAGGCCACGACAGCCATGGCGGCGCACGCCGTGGCGCTGATTCGCACGAAGAATCGGAAAGAATGGTTCATCATCTGGCTTTGCTGGAGTGAGAGGGAATGAGCGTTGAGCGCGGCCAATGTATGACGTCAATATGTATGTTTGGAGACAGTACGCCAACCCGGCCATCGAACTTTTCCGGCCGCGCGTGATCGGTTGAAGCCATGAGGATTCCGTACTGGCGGCGCGCCCTGCTGGCCCTGATGTCCGCCGTGGCGCTGATCACTGGCTGCGCGGCTCTGGACGAAAAGCAGCGCACCCTGATCTTTCAGCCCTCCGACCGCAGCTGGGGCCAGTCGGCGCGCCAAGCCGAAGGCATGCAGGACGTGTGGATCGAATTCCACTCCCAGGTCACGGGGCAGCCGGTGCGCCTGCATGGGCTGTGGCACCCGGCCGATGCCACGGCCAGCGACCACGCCTGCCGCCCGCTGCTGCTGTTTCTGCACGGCGCGCGCTGGAACGTGCGCGCCTCGGCCGGTCGCATGCGGCGCATGCAGGCACTGGGGTTTTCGGTGCTCGCCATTGATTACCGCGGTTTTGGCCAAAGCACGGCGGCCCTGCCCTCGGAAGCCATGGCGGTCGAGGACGCCCGCGCCGCCTGGGACTGGCTGGGCCGCCAGCACCCCGGCGCTGCGCGCTACATCTTTGGCCATTCGCTGGGCGGCGGCGTGGCGGTGGCGCTGGCCGAACAGGTGAACAGCGAGGAGGGCGTGATTTTGGAGAGCACCTTCACCTCCATCCCCGACGTGGCCCGCACCATGCAATGGGGGTGGCTGCCGGTGGAGCCGCTCATCACGCAGCGCTTCGACTCGGGGGCGCGCATCGGGCGCATTGGCTCGCCCGTGCTGGTGGTGCATGGCGCCAGGGACAAAACGATCCAACCCGAGCTGGGCCAGCGGCTGTACGCCGCCGCCGCGCAGCCCAAGGCCTTCATTCTGGTGGACAAGGCCACGCACAATATCGGCGCATCCGGCCAGGCCCAGTACCGCGCGGCACTGCCGCAGGTGTTCGGCACGCGCTGCTTCACTCCGGCACCCGGGCAGGCGAATAAAAGCACGCCATAGAGTGCTGTCTCGGCGGTATACCCAGTCGATCTCTCTGCTAGGCTCGCCGCGTGCCGCCCCCCGCCTTTGCTTCCACCCCCATGCCCGAAGGGCAGCGCAACCCGCCCGCCATGCTGTGCATCGCTGGCCCCACGGCCAGCGGCAAAAGCGCCGTGGCGCTGGCCGTGGCTGGGCTGCTGCCGGTGGAAATCATCAGCGTCGATTCCGCCCTGGTGTACCGCGGCATGGACATCGGCACCGCCAAGCCCACGCTGGCCGAGCGCGCCGCCGTGCCACACCACCTGATCGACATCCGCGACCCGCGCGAGGCCTACAGCGCGGCCGAATTCGTGCGGGACGCACGGCGCCTGACAAACGAAATTCGCGCCCGTGGCCGCGTGCCGCTGCTGGTGGGCGGCACCATGCTGTATTTCAAGGCGTTGTTCGAAGGATTGGACGCGCTGCCGCCCGCCGACCCCGCCGTGCGCCGCCAAATCGAGGAGCAGGCCGCCCGCGATGGCTGGCCGGCGCTGCACGCCGAGCTGGCGCGTGTCGACCCCGTCACCGCTGCCCGCCTGGCCCCGGCGGACAGCCAGCGCATTCAGCGCGCGCTGGAAGTGTGGCGGTTGACGGGGCAGCCGCTGTCGGCGCTGCACACGGCCAGATCAACGGCGGCCGACACCGATCCCGCAAGCGCTGGAACTTTTTTTTCTCTGGAGCCAACAGACCGCGCCTGGCTGCACCAGCGCATTGCCCAGCGCTTTGACGAGATGCTGTCGGCTGGCTTCATCGACGAAGTAACCACCCTGCGCGCACGAGGCGACTTGCAGCCCGAGCTGCCCTCGATGCGCTGCGTGGGCTACCGCCAGGTATGGGACACGCTGGACGGCCACGCCCCCATGGAAACCCTGCGCGAGCGCGGCATCGCCGCCACGCGCCAACTCGCCAAGCGGCAACTGACCTGGCTGCGTGGCATGCCCACGCGGCATGTGGTGCCGGTCGATGGTGATCTGCGCCCGGTCATCGTGGCACGCGAGTTGCTCCATCTGTCGGGACTCGGCGGTTTCTGACATTTTTTGCCGCCTGTCGCGCGGTCGGTGTCGGTGTGCTAGTACGGACGCCTTCCCCCATACCCATCACAAGAGCAGGCCCGCCATGGCGGCGCTTGCCAGTCCACCTTGGAGGACAAAAAGGCCATGAAACAGATGCTCAGCGACCTGCCCGCTGAAAACGATGCCGCGCTCGCCACGCACGAGCCACGCCACCACCTTGCGTCACCTGCCGATTTGCCGCCGTCGCCCTTGGCTATTGGCAAGCGCGGCAACGAAGCCGCGTGCCACGCGCGCCCCTCAGGCACCCGCGAGGAGACTTTGAACAGGCTCCCAGGGCCGGTGCCTCCAGTGGCCGGGCTGTCCGCCCTGATGGCCGCCGTGCTGGCGGCCTGCGGTGGCGGCGACGACACCACCGCCTCCCCAGGCGGCGGCACGGCGCCCGCCCCCGGCACCCCAGCGCCACCGCCCGTGACGGGCACGCCAAGCGCACCAAGTGTGCCCGGCACGCCCGCGCCGACTCCAGCGCCAACCCCTGCCCCCACACCGGCGCCCCAGCCTCCCGCCAACATTTCACCCGCCGACGCGGCGCGCTTTTTGCAGCAGGCGCAGTTCTCGTCCACCGATGCCGAAATCGCCGCCGTGAGGGCCAAGGGTTACGCAGCGTGGCTGGACGAGCAAATGAATGCCCCCCGCCACACCAGCGGATGGGACTGGTTGATCAGTCAGGGCTACCGGCGGATTGATATCCGCTTCAACCAGCATTACGCCGACCACATGGTGTGGAGCCAGCTCATCACGGCACCCGATGCCGTGCGCAAGCGCGTGGCCCTGGCCTGGTCGGAAATCATGGTGGTGTCCACGTCGGGCACCGAAGGCTACTGGCCCGCCTTTGCCATGGCGGCCTACTGGGACCTGCTCAACCAGCACGCCTTTGGCAACTACCGTGAGCTGCTGGAAGCCATCACCCTGAACCCGGCCATGGGCGCGTACCTGAACACGCGCGGCAACAAGAAGGCCGACGCCACCGGACGCCTGCCCGACGAGAACTACGCGCGCGAGGTCATGCAGCTGTTCTCGATCGGCCTGCACGAGCTGAACATCGACGGTACACCGCGCGGCGGCGTGCTCAAGGAGACCTACGGCGCCGCAGACGTCAGCAACCTGGCGCGCATTTTCACCGGCTACAGGCTCGACGCCCCCAACCGGCAGCAGGAAACCGACCCCGAACCGTTCCGGCGGCCCATGGTGCTGAACGCGGCCGATCACTCACCCGAGCCCGTCACCTTTCTGGGCCAGACGGTGGGCAGCGGCGACGGCGCCACGCGGCTGCGCCGCGCACTGGACATCATCTTTCACCACCCCAACGTCGGTCCGTTCATCGCGCGACAACTGATCCAGCGGCTGGTCACCAGCGACCCAAGCCCCGCTTACGTCGGCCGCGTGGCGGCGGTATTCAACAACAACGGCGCCGGCGCGCGCGGCGACCTGCGCGCGGTGACCAAAGCCGTGCTGCTCGACGGCGAGGCGCGCCGCGCGCCATCGCTCAACGGGCCGACCTGGGGCAAGCTGCGCGAACCCATGATCCGACTCGTGCAGTGGGCACGCACCTTCGGCGCCACGTCGGCGGACGGCAGGTGGATCATGTGGGACACGTCGGACCCATCGGTCACGCTGGGGCAAAGCCCGTTGCGCAGCCCGTCGGTGTTCAATTTCTTCCGCCCCGGCTATGTGCCCCCCGGCACGGCGATGGCGGCGCGCGGGCAGACCGCCCCCGAGTTCCAGTTGACCAACGAGAGCTCGGTGGCGGGCTACCTGAACTTCATGCAAGGCGTCATCGCCTGGGGCTATGGCGGCAGCGCCAGCCGGATCAGCGTCAAGAGCTATACGCGCGAGATGGCGCTGGTCACCAACCCGGCGGCGCTGGTCGACCGGCTCAACCTGGTGCTGACGGGCGGCCAGTTGTCGGCCGCCACCCTCGCCACCATCCGCGACGCCATCACCACCATCAACCCGGGCAGCGACTGGGGGCGCAACACGCGCGTCTGGTCAGCCATCGCACTGGTCATGGCTTGCCCCGAGTACCTGGTGCAGAAATGAAAGACATGCCGATGAACTCCTCCAGCCACATCGCACGCCGCACCTTCCTGCGCCGTCTGGGCCACCTGAGCATCGCCGGCACGGCGGCGCCATGGGCCATCAACCTGGCCGCCATGGGTGAAGCCGCCGCCTTCAACACCGATGGCTACAAGGCCCTGGTCTGCATCTTTCTGTACGGCGGCAACGACAACGGCAACACCCTGATCCCGTACGACGGCACCAGCCACGCCGAATACCTGCGGGTGCGGGGCGGTTTGGCCACCGCACGCGATCAGCTGGCGGGCACGGCGCTGGCCGGCGGCAACCTGCCGGCCGGGCGCGAATACGCGCTGGCACCCCAGCTCGGTCCGCTGAAAAACCTGTTCGATCAGCAACGGCTGGCGGTACAACTGAACGTGGGGCCGCTGCTGCAACCGACCACTCTGGCGCAATACCGCACCCACGCCGTACCGCTGCCGCCCAAGCTGTTTTCGCACAACGACCAGCAGTCGATCTGGCAAAGCTCGCACGCCGAGGGCGCGGTCACGGGATGGGGCGGCAACATCGCCGACCTGGCGCTGGCCGGCAACGGCGCCAACGCGCAGTTCACCTGCATGTCGGTCTCGGGCAACGCGGTGTTCCTGTCAGGCGACAGCGCCTTGGCCTATCAGATCGGAACGACCGGCCCGGTGGGCATCAACGGGCTGGTGCAAAGCGACGGCATGTTTGGCGCGGCCGCCTGTAGGGAAGCCCTGCAACGGCTGATCACGCAAAGCCGCGCCCATCTGCTCGAAAACGAACTCAACCGCGTCACCAGCCGCTCTATCGGCGCGCACGCCACCTTGTCGGGCGCGCTGGGCGGCAGCGCCGGACAGTTCGACGGCTGGCTGCCCGACGAGATGGACCAGCGCCCGCGCGCACTGAACAGGCAGCTGAAAATGGTGGCGCGCCTGATCGCGGCACGCCACCAGCTGGGCCTGAAGCGGCAGGTGTTTCTGGTATCGCTGGGCGGCTTCGACACGCATGACAACCTGCTCACCAACCACCCCTGGTTGCTGACCCAACTGGGCCAGGCCATGGGCGGGTTCCAGCAGGCGCTGGACAGCCTGGGCGTGGGTGCGCAGGTGACCACGTTCACCGCGTCGGACTTCGGCCGCACCATGACTTCCAACGGTGACGGGTCGGACCACGGTTGGGGCAGCCACCACTTCGTGATGGGCGGCGCCGTCAAGGGCAAGACCTTCTATGGCACGGCCCCCACGGCCTTGCTGGGCGGGCCGGAAGATGTGGGCCAGGGGCGCCTGCTGCCCACCACCTCGGTGGATCAATATGCCGCCACGCTGGCGCGTTGGTTCGGCGTGAGCGATGGCGAGATGACCCAGATCGCGCCCAACATCGGGCGCTTCAATCAGCGCGACCTGGGCTTCATGGGCTGAGCGCAAGCGGGTGGAGCCACCCGTTTGAACACTCACTCAATCGTCAACCGCTGCGAGCCGCTGGCCTGCTTCTTGGGCAGGGTCAGCGTCAGCACGCCGTTGTCGTACTTGGCCTTGGCGGCGGCCTGGTCAATGTCTTGCGGCAGTTGGAAGCTGCGCGACACGGCGCCGTAGTAGCGCTCGCTGCGCAGCACCTTCTCGCCCTCGGCCTGCTTGTCCTGCTGCTTGACCTCGGCGCGCAGGGTGACCACGCTGCCGTCGATGGACACATGGATGTCCTCCTTGCCCACGCCCGGCACTTCGGCCAGCACGGTGTAGGCGGCGTCGGATTCGCTGACATCGATCTTGATCTGCGCCGCGCTGGGCAGCGGGTCGCCGTGCAGCGGCTTGATGAAGAAGCCGGGGGCGAACTCCTTGAAGAAGTCGTCGAACAGGTTGCTGCGGCTGGGTACGTTGGCCATGGTGGTCTCCTTGGTCGTCACATCGTCGGGGGATGACAGGCAACCCTTGCCTGCCACTGCTGCTCAGTTGCGGATCGCCCGCGCCGATTTCAAGCCTCCTCCGCGCATGGTCAAAGCATGGGAAAATACGCGTTTGCCGCCGCCATCGCGCGTGCCGGCCCTGCCCCTTGCGGCCCACTGCTCTTCACACAACATGTCGTCCTCCCTGCACCCCATGCTCAACGTGGCCATTCGGGCCGCGCGCGCCGCTGGCGCCATCATCAACCGCGCCGCGCTCGACGTCGAAGCCGTGCGCATCTCGCAGAAGCAGGTCAACGACTTCGTCACCGAAGTCGACCACGCCAGCGAGGACGCCATCATCGACACCCTGCTCACCGCCTACCCGCACCACGGCATGCTGGCCGAAGAGTCAGGCACTTCGCGCGGCAACCCGCGCGCCGACCACGTGTGGATCATCGACCCGCTGGACGGCACCACCAACTTCATCCACGGCTTTCCGGTCTACTGCATCAGCATCGCGCTCAGCGTGAAGGGCCGCATCGAGCAGGCCGTGGTGTACGACCCCACCCGCAACGACCTGTTCACCGCCACGCGCGGGCGCGGCGCCTACCTGAACGACCGCCGCATCCGCGTGAGCAAGCGCACGCGCCTGCTCGAAAGCCTGATCTCCACCGGCTTCCCATTCCGCAAGGGCGACGACTTTCCGACCTACCTGAAGATGATGGGCGACGTGATGCAGCGCACCGCCGGCCTGCGCCGCCCCGGCGCCGCCGCGCTGGACCTGGCCTACGTGGCCGCCGGCTTCACCGACGGCTTCTTCGAGACCGGCCTGAAGCCCTGGGACATCGCCGCCGGCAGCCTGCTGGTGACCGAGGCGGGTGGCCTGATCGGCAACTTCACCGGCGAAGCCAGCGACCTGGAACAGGGCGAATGCCTGGCCGGCAACCCGCGCGTGTATGCGCAGTTGGTCCAGTTGCTGGGCAAATACTCGCGCTTCAGCAGCGTGCAGCGCTCGTCTGACAAAGAAAAGGCACTGATTTCGCTCAAGAAACCGGATGCCGATCAGGCCGCCGCCGAAAGCGGTGCCAACGATGCCGCCTTCGACGCCTGGGCTGGCTCCGAGGGCACCGCAGGCGACGAGCCCCCGCGCACATGAGCACGGCCGACAGCAGCACACCCGCCGCTGCGCCCACCGCAACACCTTCTTCCGCTGAACCCGGCGCGCACACGCCGCCCGGCGATGTGGCGTACCCGCGCGCCATCCGCACCTTCGTCATGCGCGCCGGCCGCACCACCATCGGCCAAGCCCGCGCACTGGCCGAGCTGGGGCCGCGCTACATCCTGCCCTACGACCCGGCCACTACCGATTTAGTAGCTGCCTGTGCCCGTCAATCCAGCGCTGAAGGCCAGAGTCATTCAAAAACCGTGCTGGAGATCGGCTTCGGCATGGGCCACGCCACGGCCCACATCGCCGCGCTGATGCCCGACACGCTGTTCATCGGCTGCGAGGTGCACGAGCCCGGCGTGGGCGCGCTGCTGAAGAGCATCGGCGAGCAGCAGTTGACCAACCTGCGCATCATCCAGCACGACGCCGTGGAAGTGTTGCAGCACATGACCGCGCCCGCCAGCCTGCACGGCGTGCACATCTTCTTCCCCGACCCGTGGCACAAGAAGCGCCACCACAAGCGCCGCCTGATCCAGCCGCCGCTGGTACACCTGCTGGCCACGCGCATCGCCCCCGGCGGTTATGTGCACCTGGCCACGGATTGGGAACCCTACGCCCAGCAGATGCTGGCCGTGCTGGGTGCCGAGCCGCTGCTGGCCAACACCGCCGACGGCTACGCCCCGCGCCCCGCCTACCGGCCCGAGACCAAGTTCGAGCGCCGCGGCCTGCGCCTGGGGCATGGCGTGTGGGATCTGGTGTTTCGCCGCCTGCCCACGGTATGAAAGATGACGGCGCTACGCGCCATGACCGCGGCGGCGCCGCATGACGAGATCACTTCGCGACTGCTTGATGATCAAGAAGTCTCAGGTACGGCTTGTGGGAGCGGCCTTGGCCGCGATGGCGGCGCTTCGCCCTAAGCCACGGCTTATCGCGGGCAAGCCCGCTCCCACAAAAACGCATGACTGAAGCGACTTCCCTGACGACATGATGCTCATCCGTTCATGGTGCGCAGCACCGTCATTGACGCGCAGCGCGGTCATTTCGTCATTCCCCGCATGAGCCGCCCGCCGCGCCCCCCGCACCTGCCGCTGCGCGACGGCGTCAGCGCCAGTTGCCTGGTGGCGCAACCGGCCGATGCCGGTGCGAGCGTGCTCGACGTGCTGGCCGCCCGTCTGCCCGCACTCAGCCGCGACGACTGGGCCGAGCGCCTGCGCGGCGGCGAAGTGCTGAACGCCGACGGCCACCCGCTGGCCGCCGACGCGCCCTGCCGCCCCGGCCAGCGGCTGTACTACTACCGCCGGCTGGATGACGAGCCCGAGCCGCTGCACAGCGAGTGCATCGTGTTCCAGGACGAATGGCTGGTGGTGGCCGACAAGCCGCACTTCATACCCGTCACGCCCAGCGGGCGCTTCGTGCAGCGCAGCCTGCTGGTGCGGCTGAAGCGCCAGTTGGGCCTGCCCTACCTGAGCCCGGTGCACCGCATTGACCGCGAAACCGCCGGACTGGTGGTGTTCGCCGTGCAGCCGCACACGCGCGACGCCTACCAGGCGCTGTTCC
The DNA here is from genome assembly GCA_030538085.1 of Pseudomonadota bacterium. Taxonomy (GTDB): domain Bacteria; phylum Pseudomonadota; class Gammaproteobacteria; order Burkholderiales; family Burkholderiaceae_C; genus Ottowia. The sequence goes on from JAUNUR010000002.1 coordinate 116,911, forward strand.
GCGACCGGCGTGTCGACAAGGTTTATGAAGCCGTGGCGCCGCACCGCGCCAACCTGGCCTTGCCGCGCACCCACCGCAGCCGCTTGGAGCCCGATGCCGAGCGTTTCTTCATCTCGCGCGAGGTGCCGGGCGCGCCGAATAGCGAGACACACATCGAACGCGCCGCCGTGTTCGGCACGCATGCGCTGTACCGCCTGCAGCCCGTCACCGGCCGGCGCCACCAGCTGCGCCTGCACATGAACGCGCTGGGCGTGCCGATTCTGGGTGATGGCTTCTATCCCACCGTGCTGCGCGGCCCCGGCGAGCCGGACGATGCCAAGCGGCCATTGCAACTGCTGGCACGCTCGCTGGTGTTCGATGATCCCTTCACCGGCCAGCGGCGCGCATTCACATCCACCCTGGTGCTGGCAGCCGCTCGCGGCCACTGGCCAACGGCGAACTGAACCCCGTCTTCAGTCGGCAAGCGCACCGATGTCGGTCAGCGGGGCAAAGTCGCTGTCTTCGCGCGTCTGACGGCGCTCGGTCATGCGTTGTCGCATGCCCTCCAGTTGAATATCGGGGGCATGGCCGGAAGCCACGAAGTTGGCCGCGGCAATGACCGCCGCGATGCGCGCCGAACTGCTGTCGGACCGGGCGCGAACCGACAGGCTCAACTCACCAGCATCCTGAATCAGCAGCCGGAAAGTACGGTCACGCAACTCGCCCAACTCTGTCAGTTTGCGCCGGAAATAATGCTGGATTTCCTCGCGCGACTCGAACGGAATGTGCTGCGAAGTCTGAACGACCAACAGGACGCCCTGACGTCCTTCGGAGTCGCGCGTGGCCACGCATTCGGCTCGCCCTTCCAAGCGCACATGGCGCATGATGTGCAGACTGGCCGCCCGCGTGCGCCGCAAATCTCCGGCCGATAGAAAACGTTGAATAAATTGCATTGAAACAATAAAACAAACAGGATCCGGACAAGCGAATACACGCTATGGCCTATTGTGCCGGCAAGTCAAAATTGCAGACCATGATCAGCACGCTTTTTAGACAACATTTGTCACAACTCATCATAAATAGCAAAAAGCATGCCTGTTTTTCCCGATGATCTGCGCGTTTTCGAGCGCGGCTGGCTGTCGTCCAACAACCTGCTGTGTCTGGGTGACCAGCCTGCGCTGATCGACACCGGCCACGTCAAGCACGCGGCCGACACCCTGCATCGCGTGACCGCCGCACTGGGCGGTCGCCCGCTCGCCGACATCGCCCACACCCATCTGCACAGCGACCATTGCGGCGGCACCGGCGCGCTGCAGACCGCCTGGCCCGCCGCGCGCACCTGGGTGCCGGCACCGTCGCTGTCGCACGTACAGGCGTGGAACGAAGACGCGCTCACCTTCGGTAACACGGCACAGCGCTGCGACCGTTTTGGCGCCCAACACGCGCTGGTGCCTGGCCAAACCGTGCGCCTGGGCGCCTACGACTGGCAAATTCATGCCGCGCCAGGCCACGACGCGCTGGCCGTGTTGCTGTTCGAGCCCCGGCACGGCATCTTGGTGGCGGGTGACGCGATGTGGGAACACGGCGTGGGCGTGATTTTTCCGCACATCGACGGCTCGGACGACTTCGACACCTTCACCGACACGCTGGCGCTGATCGAGCGGCTCGACCCCGCCGTGGTCATCCCCGGCCACGGCAAGCCCTTCGCGCGCGAAGGCGGCGCCATCCAAGCCGCCATGGAGCGCGCCCGCGCGCGCATCGACCACTTCAACGCCAACCCCGCCGCGCACGCGCTGTACGCCGCCAAGGTGCTGATCAAGTACCAGTTACTGGATGTGGAAAGCATGCCGTATGCCGACTTCGAACACTGGCTGAACCACGCCCCCGCCCTGCGCACCCTGCACCGCCAGCACCGGCCCGATCTGGACTGGCCCGCCTGGCTGGCACACGTGCTGGCGCCAATGTTCGGCAAGGGCGTGCTGCGCCGGGACAGTACGCACGTGCACGATGGCGTTTGAACCTATTGAGCACCCCAACCCCGCCAGCAGGGCCCGTGTACCTGAAGAAAATCAATGACTTACAAAACGTTTTCTTGAGAGAGCTTCGTCATTCAGGACAAGCCTATGTCATGC
>JAUNUR010000048.1 GCA_030538085.1 Pseudomonadota bacterium
TGTCGATCATGAAGTTCGACCCCAAGGCTCGCAAGCATGTCGAATACAAGGAAGTCAAGCTGAAGTAATCAGCTGACACTTCTTGCGACAACCCGCTGCCCACAGCGGGTTTGTTTTATCCAGAGCCAGGGCCGCCGCCGGATAGAATCCGCTGCGCCACGAATGCAGGAAGAGTGGCAGAGTGGTCGATTGCACCGGTCTTGAAAACCGGCGATTCGCAAGGATCCGTGAGTTCGAATCTCACCTCTTCCGCCAAATAAAAAACCCCGCCATCGTGGCGGGGTTTTTTATTTGTCTGGCGGAAACGGAGGGATTCGAACCCTCGATGAGGCTCTACACCCCATACTCCCTTAGCAGGGGAGCACCTTCGGCCACTCGGTCACGTTTCCTGAAAGCAACCAGCATTATGCCATTTTCAGGCCGTGGTTGGCTGGTCGAGATCAAACGCCTTGTGCAGCGCGCGCACGGCCAACTCCATGTACTTCTCGTCGATGACGACGGAGGTCTTGATCTCGCTGGTGGAGATCATCATGATGTTGATGCCTTCCTCGCTCAGCACGCGGAACATCTTGGCCGCCACGCCCACGTGGCTGCGCATGCCGATACCGACAATGCTGACCTTGCAGATCTTCGGGTCACCCACCACGTCGGCGGCGCCCAGCGAAGGCACCACCCTCTCCTTCAGAAGATCAATGGTCCGGGCGTAGTCGTTGCGGTTGACGGTGAACGAAAAGTCGGTTTTGCCGTCCTTGCTGACGTTCTGGATGATGACGTCGACCTCGATGTTCGCGTCGGCCACCGCACCCAGAATCTGGAAGGCAATGCCAGGCTTGTCGGGCACGCCCAGCACGGAGATTTTGGCTTCGTCGCGGGCGAACGCGATGCCGGAAACGACGGCTTTTTCCATGTGTTCGTATTCCTCGAAAGTGATAAGGGTGCCGGATTGGGCTTCTTCGTTGATGTCGATATCCCAGGGGGTGAAGCTGGAAAGCACGCGGATGGGCACCTTGTACTTGCCGGCGAATTCCACCGAGCGGATTTGCAGCACCTTGCTGCCCAGGCTGGCCATCTCCAGCATTTCCTCGAAGCTGATGGTGGCCTGGCGACGCGCTTCGGGCACGATGCGCGGATCGGTCGTGTAAACACCGTCGACGTCGGTGAAGATCAAGGCCTCGTCGGCCTTGAGCGCCGCCGCCACGGCAACGGCCGAAGTGTCGCTGCCGCCACGGCCCAGCGTGGTGATGTTGCCACCTTCGTCCACGCCTTGAAAGCCGGTGATGATGACCACCTTGCCGGCGTCCAGGTCGGCGCGCACGCGCTGGTCGTCGATGCTCTCGATGCGCGCCTTGGTATAGGCGTTGCTCGTCTTGATCGCCACCTGCCAGCCGGCGTAGCTGACGGCGGGCATGCCCTCGGCCTGCAGCGCGATGGCCAACAAGGCGGACGATGCCTGCTCGCCCGTGGCGGCCAGCATGTCCTGCTCACGGTAGTAATCCTGGGTCAGCTTGGGCGGCGCCAGCTCCTTGGCCAGGGCGAGCAGACGGTTGGTTTCGCCGCTCATCGCGCTGGGCACCACCACCACCTGGTGGCCGGCACGCGCCCACTTGGCGACACGCTTGGCGACCTGCGCGATGCGCTCGGTGGAGCCCATCGACGTGCCGCCGTATTTCTGAACGATCAATGCCATGATTGTGTTTTTCTCAAGTACCGCCGCGCCAAGGCCGGGCTGCGGGCAACTGCGTATTTTAGCCTTGATGGGTTGGGTGTTTCTGGCTGCCCACCCATGCCAGCGTCTCGCCCTGGCGCTCCAGCCAGCCAGCGCCCACTTTCAACGAAATGCGATGCCCGCGCGTGGTGCAGGCGGCAATCTGGGACAACAACTCGGTCATCTGCGCCGTGCTGGCGCTTGTTCCCTGCCGGGCCAGCCAATAACGGAGCACGTTGGTCTGGCGTGCGGATGACAAGGCCTGCAGGGCGGCAATGCGAGGCGGTGAACCGGCAAGCGCGAGATCCTGCGCCGCCAACTCATGCAGCAGCGCCTGCGCCTGCGCGGCGTGTGCGGCGCTGCGCGCGAAGGTGGCGCGAAATTGCGGAAACGCCACCTCCAGAGCCGGCAACAGCCGGACGCGGATGCGGTTGCGGACAAAGCGCTCATCGGTGTTGGTGGGATCCTCCGCCCAGCGCTCGCCCTGCTCCCGCAACCAGTCGCGGATCAGCGGCCCCGGCACCTCCAGCAAGGGCCGCCAGAACGTCACATCGCCCCGCTGCCAGCATTTGGGCATGGCGGCCAGACCCGCCAGCCCGGCACCACGCGACAAGGCCAGCAGCACGGTTTCTGCCTGGTCGTCGGCATGCTGCGCGATTACTACTGTTTTGATAGCATTCTGCGCTTGATGCGCCTGCGCCAAAGCGTCAAAAGCCTTGTAACGCGCACGGCGGGCCGCGTCCTCCGGGCTGTCACCAGGGGCCGCCCGGGCGTCCACGCGCCGCACCTGCATGGGCACGCCAAGGCGTTGACACAGTTGCACGCAATGCCGCTCGAAATCGTCCGCCGCCGCCTGCAGGCCATGATGGATGTGCCAGGCATGCACCTGCCCGGGCCAGCGTTGCACGCACGCCAGCAGCAGCGCGGTGGAATCGGCACCGCCGCTGAAGGCCACGGCCAGGGGCAGCGCAGGCGCCTCGGCGGCGAATGCGGCCATCGCGCGCGCCATGGCATCGGCTGCGCGGCTGTCGGGTGGTGGTTGAGGCGGCGTTGGGGTGTTCATGGCGCTGGCCGCATGGTAAATGCCGCGCCGGCACGCGAAAAATGCACGAATCATGGCTGGCGCCTCTTGTCATCCCACCACCTGGCCCTACGTTATGGTTTCTAAAGGCCGCGCCGCGGCCCCCTGGACAGACCGGAGGTAAAACCGATGTGGAAACTGGGCCGAATCGTCGCGATGTTCCGCAAGGAACTTCTGCTGGCCTGGGCCGTGCTGCGCGATCCGCGCACGCCCAATGCCGCCAAGCTGACCACGGTGCTCGCCATCCTGTACGTGATCAGCCCGGTTGATCTGGTGTCGGACTTCATTCCCGTCCTGGGCTGGCTGGACGATGGCCTGATCGCCTACTTCCTGCTGCAACTGGCGCTCAAGTTCCTGCCGCCCGATCTGCTGGCCGCGCTGCGCGGCAAGATCGACGCGCGGACGCACCGCCCGGTGCGGCCCTGACGCCGCCATCCGCGCCATCACGCAAAAGGGGCCTTCTGGCCCCTTTTTCACGCCGGTGCGCGGCGGCTTGCTGTCAGCGCTCGGCCTTGGTGTCGTTGAAGCGGCCGTAGCTCATCAAGCGCTCATAGCGGCGATCCAGCAGTTCCTTCACCTTCAGATCGCTCACCTGCCGCCAGGCATCGCCCAGCGCGCGCTTGAGAAAGGCCGACGCCTGCCGGTGATCGCGGTGCGCGCCACCCACGGGCTCGCTCACGACCTTGTCCGCCACGCCCAGCGCCTTCAGGCGGTGCGCGGTGATGCCCAATGCCTCGGCGGCATCCTGCGCCTTGTCGCTGGTCTTCCACAGGATGGAGGCGCAGCCCTCGGGACTGATGACGGAATAAATCGAGTACTGCAGCATCAGCACCTGGTCGGCCACGGCAATGGCCAGCGCGCCGCCCGAGCCGCCTTCGCCGATGATGGTGCTGATGATCGGCACCTCCAGCTGCGCCATCTCGTAGATGTTGCGGCCGATGGCCTCGCTCTGGCCGCGCTCTTCGGCGTCGATGCCCGGGAAGGCGCCCGGCGTGTCGACGAAGGTGAACACCGGCAGCTTGAACTTCTCGGCCGTCTTCATCAGGCGCAGCGCCTTGCGGTAGCCCTCGGGCCGCACCATGCCGAAGTTGCGCGCGGTGCGCTCCTTGGTGTCGCGGCCCTTCTGGTGGCCGATCACCATGCAGGCGTTGCCGTTGAAGCGCGCCAGCCCGCCGACGATGCTCTGGTCGTCGGCGAAGTGCCGGTCGCCGTGCATCTCGACGAAGTTGGTGAAGCAGTCGCGCACGTAATCGAGCGTGTAGGGACGCTCGGGGTGGCGGGCAATCTTCGTGATCTGCCAGGGCGACAGATCGGAATAGATGTCCTTGGTGAGCTGCAGACTCTTCTTGTCGAGCTGGTCGATCTCTTCGCTGATATCGACCGCGCTCTCGTTCTGCACATAACGCAGTTCTTCGATCTTGTTTTCCAGCTCGGCGATGGGCTGCTCGAAATCAAGAAACGTTCGTTTGGCCAAGATTGGCTCCTTGGATACGAAACACCCGGCGATGTTACCGGATGTGGCCGATGACGGAATGACCTCGCTGCGCGTCGATGACGGCGCTGACGCGCCATGCCATGGGCCATGCGCCGCTCGCGGCGCATCATCGAGCCGCAGGCAGGGTCATTGGCTCATCCCGCAGCGCCACCACCCGAGTTCAAGCGGCCGCGGAGCAGGCCACGCCAGCGAACGCCGCGGACGGACCTGCGCCGGCCGCTGGCGTTGTCCCCCTTCCCGAAGAGAGAAGGGGGAAGCGGCGTCAGCCGCTCAGGGGGATGTCCCTCAATACGCCACGGGCGTGGGCTCCAGCGAGCGCCACATGTACCACGTGGCCACGCTGCGCCAGGGCGCCCAGGCCTCGGCCACTTCGCGCGCCTCGACGCGGCTGACCGGCTCGCCGGAGAAATAGTTGACGCTGATGCCCTTGATCAGCCCCGCATCGTCCAGCGGCAGCACGTTGGGACGCAGCAGGTGGAACATCAGGAACATCTCCGCCGTCCAGCGGCCGATACCGCGAATGGCGATCAGCTCGGCAATGATGTCCTCGTCGTCCATGGACTGCCACTGGTCGGCGTGGATGCGGCCGCTGTCGAAGTTCAGCGCCAGATCGACCAGATACTCCACCTTGCGCGCCGACAGGCCGGCGGCGCGCATGTCGTCCACCTTCAGCTTCAGCACGTTGGCTGGCGTCAGACGGCGCGGTAGTGCCTCGAACTTGTTCCACACCGACTGCGCCGCCTTGACCGAGATCTGCTGCCCCACGATGGAGCGCGCCAGCGTGACGAAGGCATCGCCACGCGACTCAAGGCAGGCATCGCCAAAGCGCGGGATCAGGCGCTTCATCACCCGGTCGCGCTTGGACAGGTGCGCGCAGGCGTCGGCCCAATAAGCCGGCGTGACCACCGTGATCGCTTCTTTTTTGATAGCTGCCACCGCCTTATCCACCTACGCCAAGGGCTGATTTGACTCTCAACGCCATCACCGCGCCGCTTCCCAGGTGGTGCCGCCGGGGCCGTCCTTCAGCACGATGCCAGCGGCCAGCAGTTCGGCGCGGATGCGGTCGGCCTCGGCGAAGTTCTTCGCTGCCTTGGCGGCGGCGCGGGCGTCGATCTGTGCCTGGACGGCAGCATCTGAAGTGGGCGTGAATTCGGCTGAAACACTTTCGCCGGTGGAAAACGAAACCTCGCCAAGAACGCTCGGCGGCCTCCATTGCAAAAACGCCTTGGGGTCACGCTGCAACAACCCCAGCGTAGCACCCAGGCTTTTCAGCAAACCGGCATCCCGCGCATTGCGCGTGCGGTTGACCTCACCGGCCAGCTCGAACAGCACGGCCACCGCCTCGGGCGTGCCGAAGTCCTCGTCCATCGCGGCCTTGAAGCGCGCGGCGTGGGGATTCGACCAGTCAATCGCCACCTCGTCCGGCGCCACGGCATCCAGCGCCGTATACAGCCGCCTGAGCGCCGCGCGCGCGTCCTGCAGGTGCACATCGCTGTAGTTCAGCGGACTGCGGTAGTGGCTGCGCACGATGAAGAAGCGGATCGTCTCGGCGTCAAACTGCTCCAGCACCTCGCGGATGGTGAAGAAATTGCCCAGCGACTTGGACATCTTCTCGTTGTCGATGTTGACGAAGCCGTTGTGCATCCAGACGTGCGCCAGCGGCACGCCGTGGGCGCCCTCGCTCTGGGCGATCTCGTTCTCGTGGTGCGGAAACGGCAGGTCGGCGCCGCCGCCGTGGATGTCGAAGGTCTCACCCAGAATGGCGCAACTCATGGCCGAGCATTCGATGTGCCAGCCGGGGCGGCCCAGGCCATAAGGGCTGTTCCACTTGGCGCCCTCGGGCTCGGTCGGCTTGGCGGATTTCCACAGCACGAAATCGAGCGGATCCTGCTTGCCGCCATCCACGGCCACGCGCTCGCCCGCCTGCAGCTCGTCCAGCGACTTGCCCGACAGCTTGCCGTAGCCGGCGAACTTGCGCACGGCGTAGTTCACATCGCCGTTGTCGGCCTGGTAGGCCAGGCCCTTGTCCTTGAGCTTGCCCACGATGTCCAGCATCTGCGGCACGTAGTCGGTGGCGCGCGGGTCGTGCCGCGGGCGCTCGATGCCCAGCGCGTCGAAGTCGCGGTACATCTCGGCGATCATGCGGTCGGTGAGCTGGCGGATGGTCTCGCCGTTCTCCACCGCGCGGCGGATGATCTTGTCCTCGATGTCGGTGATGTTGCGCACGAAAGTCACCTGGTACCCGCTGGCCTTGAGCCAGCGCTGCACCACGTCGAACGCCACCGCCGAGCGCGCGTGGCCGATATGGCACAGGTCGTACACCGTGATGCCGCACACGTACATGCGCACGTGTCCTGGTTCGATAGGAGAAAAGTCCACCAGCCCACGCGAAAGCGTGTTGTAGATACGCAGGGTCATGAAAAGCGAAGAAAAGTGCCGGCGAGCCGCGGAAGGGTTGGATTCGACAGGTTCGGGCGGCCACAAGGGCGTTGGCGCGGGGTAAGCCGCAGCGTTGCGCGGTGCCGGGCGTTGCAAGGCTGCTTGGCTACAATGCCCCGCAGTATAAGAGACAGTCCCGCGCGGTCAGGGCGTGTCTTTTTCGACCTTCTTGCATGAACCTCCCCCGCATTCCCTTCCTGGCCCCGGCCCGCGTGCTGGCGCTGGCCTGCGGCTTGCTGCTGCCCGCCACCGCCGCGCTGGCCGACGAATACGCCGAGGTGCAGCGCCTGCAGCGCAGCGGTCAAACCAGCGAGGCGCTGGCACGCGCCGACCAGTACATCGCCACCAATCCGCGCGATCCGCAGATGCGCTTCGTCAAGGCGGGCGTGCTCAGCGCCACCGGCAAGACAGCCGAGGCAGAGGAATTGCTGGTGCAGTTGACGCGCGACTACCCCGAGCTGCCCGAGCCCTGGAACAACCTGGCCGTGCTGCACGCCGGGCGTGGCCAGCTCGACAAGGCGGACGAGGCACTTCAGGCGGCGCTGCGCATCAACCCCGCCTATGCCACGGCACTGGAAAACCTGGGCGACGTGCGCCTGCGCCAGGCTTCGGAGGCTTATCAGCGCGCGCGCCAGCTTGATCCCGGCAACACCCGCCTGGCGCCCAAGATAGAGGCTTTGCGCGGCACGCTGGCGGCGCCCGCCAAACCCGGCGGCTGATGCTCCGGCACCGTGCTCGCCGGGAACTTGCGGCGCGCCGGCCGGCACCAAATCACTTTCCTCACTGACTGTTTCAGGAGCTCTGTTTCATGACCGTTTCAAGAAGAACACTCGCCCGTCTGGCCACCACGCTGGCCGCCACAGCCGCGCTAGGCACCGCCTTGCCGGCCTTGGCCGCCGACCCGCGCGTGAAGTTCGTCACCAGCGAGGGCGAGTTCGTCGTCGAGGTCTATCCCGACAAGGCGCCCAAGACCGTCGAGAACTTCCTGCAGTACGTCAAGGACAAGCATTACGACGGCCTCATCTTCCACCGCGTCATCAAGAACTTCATGGTGCAGGGCGGCGGCTACGACAAGGACTACAAGCAAAAAGCCACGCGCGCCCCGATCCAGCACGAGGGCCGCGAGGCGCTGGCCAAGGGCCTGAAGAACGTGCCCGGCACCATCGCCATGGCCCGCACGAACGACCCGCACTCGGCCAGCTCGCAGTTCTTCATCAACGTGGTCGACAACACGCGGCTCGACCCGGTGATCCTGCCGCCGGGCGACCCGGTCACGTTCGAGTTCCAGGGCCAGGTACAGAAGGACATTCCGCGCAAGAACGTCGAAAACCACCCCGCCCTGTTCGGCTACACCGTGTTCGGCAAGGTCGTCAGCGGCATGGACACGGTGGAAAAAATCCGCAACGCTCCCACCGGCTCGGGTGGCCCCTTCCCCACCGACGCTCCGAAAAAAATGGTGCTGATCCAGTCGGCCACCCTGCTCAAGTAACCCTTTTCGAAAGACGACATGTCCAACCCCCAAGTCGAACTGCACATCACCGGCCACGGCGTCATCACGCTGGAACTTCACGAAGACAAGGCACCCAAGTCGGTCGCCAACTTCCTGGCCTACGTCAACGCCGGCCACTACGACAACACCGTGTTCCACCGCGTGATCAAGAACTTCATGATCCAGGGCGGCGGCTTCGAGCCCGGCATGAAGCAAAAAACCACCCAGGCGCCCATCACCAACGAGGCCGACAACGGCCTGAAGAACGACAAGTACACCGTGGCCATGGCGCGCAGCACCAACGACCCGCATTCGGCCACGGCGCAGTTCTTCATCAACGTGGTCGACAACGAGTTCCTCAACTTCAAGTCGCCCACCGCGCAGGGCTGGGGCTACGCCGTCATCGGCAAGGTGGTGAAGGGCCAGGACGTGGTCGACGCCATCAAGGCCGTGCCCACCACGACCAAGGGTTTTCATGGCGACGTGCCGCGTGACGACGTGGTGATCGAGAAGGCCGTGCTGGTCGGCTGACGACCTGTTTATCCGCCATGACGACCGTGCCCCGGATTGCCGCGCTGGCCCCGAGCGCGCACTGGCGCACGGTCGATTTCATTTCCGACCTGCACCTCAAGGCCGAAGAGCCACACACCTTCCAGGCCTGGCAACACTACATGCTGCGTACGCCGGCCGATGCGGTGTTCATCCTGGGCGACCTGTTCGAGGTCTGGGTGGGCGACGACAGCACGGTGCCCGGCAGCTTTGAAGCCCACTGCGGCCAGGTGCTGCGCGCGGCGGGCGCGGCGATGGACGTGCTGTTCATGCGCGGCAACCGCGACTTCCTGGTCGGCGGCGATTTTCTGGCGCGCTGCGGCGTGCGCGACCTGGCCGACCCGACGGCGCTCACGCTCCACGGACACACCTACCTGCTCACGCACGGTGACCTGCTGTGCACGGACGACGTGGCCTACCAGCAGTTTCGCCGCCAGGTACGCGCCCCTGAATGGCAGACCGCCTTCCTGGCCCGTCCGCTGGCCGAACGTCAGGCCATGGCGCGGCAAATGCGCGAGCGCAGCGAGGCCCATCACGCAACGCAGGGCGCGTACGCCCACGTCGACACCGCCCTGGCGTGCCGCTGGCTGGCCGATGCCCATGCCACCACCCTGATCCACGGCCACACGCACCAGCCCGGCGATCACGTGCTGGGCGCCCATACGGCCGACCAGCCTTTGAAGCAAATGGTGCTGAGCGACTGGCACGTCACCGCCACCGAACGCCGCATGCAGGTGCTGCGCCTGACGCCCGAGGACGGCCTGCAGCGCGTGTCGCCAGCCAGGGGCTGACTGCCGGCCCATGCTGAAAGCCTTCGCCCGATGGATGCGCCGCGCCGCTGGCGGCCCCACGCCCATCCCCGATGCACTGTGGCACGACACGCTGGCGCACTACCCCTTCCTGGCGCGGCTTTCAGGCAATGAGAAAACACGCCTGCGCCGCCTGGCCAGGCACTTCATCGACCGCAAGGAATTCACCGGCACGCATGGTCTGGAAGTGACCGACGCCATGGCCGTGGCCGTGGCGGCGCAGGCCTGCCTGCCGCTGCTGCACCTGGGCCCGGCCAGCGCGCCCGAGGACGCGCTGCACTGGTACGACGATTTCGTCGGCATCGTGATGCACCCCGATGCCGCCGTGGCGTCCCGCCAGACCATGGACGCGGCCGGCGTGATGCACCACTACGACGAGGTGTTGTCGGGCGAGGCCATGCACCATGGCCCGGTGATGCTGAGCTGGCCCGCCGTGCAACAGGCCGGCGCGCACGCCGATGCCGGCTACAGCGTGGTGATCCACGAATTCGTGCACAAGATGGACATGCAGGCCGGTGGCGCCGACGGCGCGCCGCCACTGCCGCGCGGTTTCATGGGCGCGGCCAGCGCGCGCGAGGCCGCCGCGCACTGGTACCGCACCTGGGCACCGGCCTACGAACGCTTTCGCGAGCAGGTGGTGATGGCCGAGCGCTTCGGCGCGCCCGCACCCTGGCTCGACGCCTATGGCGCCACCGCGCCAGCCGAGTTCTTCGCCGTCGCCTGCGAGGCGCACTTCGTGCAGCCGGAGCGCTTTGCCGAGGAGTTTCCCGAGCTGAGCGCGGCACTGCGGGCACTGTTCAAACAGCCGTAGCGATCATCGGCTGAGTGCCCGCAAGAGCACACGGGTAACGCCGCGTCACACGGCCAGACGCGCGCCGTCAGCGCACCGGAATCGGCTCGGTGCCAGGTTCGTAGCGGGGCACTGGCGCGGGCGCGGGCCTGGGCATGCCGAAACCGCCGCCCCAGCCGGGCGGATACCCAGGGCCGCCAAAACCTGGATGGCGCGGATACGGGTACGGGTGATAGGGATACGGATTGCGCCTTGGCGGCGGCATCACCTGCACGGGCGGAGGCACCACGACAAGCTCGGGCGGTGGCTGCTGGCCACAGGCCAACGCGGCATTGTGACGCGCGGTACGGATTTCCTCCTCGCTGGCCGAGAAGCTGCCCGCGCGGAAAGCGGCTTCGGCCCGCGCGGCCCGGCAGTCCTCGGTTTCGGCGGGAGACACCTGCTGGCGTGCCGCCTCCTGCGCACGCAAGTCAGCCAGACGCTGCCGCTCGCGCTGCAAGGCGACCTCCTCGCGGCGCAGCGCCTGCGCGGCGCGGGCCGCGGTGGCGCTTTCGGCTTCCTGGCGCAACTCTTCCTCGCTGCGGCGCGGCACCACCAGCGTGCCGCCCTTGCAGGCCTGGTCGGTGTAGATCGTCTTGCCGGTGACGGGATCGGTGCACTTGATCGCCTGCGCGCCGGCCAATGGCGGCACCACCAGCGCGGCGGCAAACAGGGCGATGCGGATCATGGGCGGCCTCTTTCTGGAAACACGGAAAAAACGGACGATGGCAGGGCATCGTATCGCCTTACAACGCTCGTGGCAGCCCAGAGGACGACCCCGCACGCGGCGCTGCCGTACCATCGCCGCCATGCCGCCCCGGATCAAGCAGATGCTGCCTTTCCTGCACTGGCCCAGACCGGGCGCGGCGCTGCTGCGCGGCGAGGCGATGGCCGGCCTCACCGTCGGCCTGATGGTGATTCCGCAGGGCGTGGCCTATGCGCAACTGGCGGGCATGCCGCTGGTGACGGGCATCTACGCTTCCATGCTGCCGGCGCTGGCGGCGGTACTGTTTTCGGCCTCGGCGCGGCTGTCGGTGGGGCCGACAGCGCTGACCAGCCTGCTCATCTACGCCTCGCTCAGCCCGCTGGCCGCGCCGGCCAGCCCTGAATGGGTCGAATTGGCCGTATGGCTGGCGTTGCTGTCGGGCGGGATGCAGGTGGTGCTGGGCGCGGCGCGCTTCGGCTGGCTGCTGAATCTGGTGAATTCGCCGGTGCTGATGGCCTTCACGCAGGCGGCGGCGGTGCTCATCATCAGCTCGCAGTTGCCAGCGCTGCTGGGCTTTCGGGTCGGCTGGGCCGAGATGCTGCGGTCACCCTCGCTCGACGCGCTGGCCGCCGCCTTCGGGCTGGGCGCGCTGGCGCTGCTGATGCTGGCGCGGCGCTGGCGGCCGACCTTTCCCACGGTGCTGGTCATCGTGGTGACCGCGGCGGCGCTGAGCTGGGCGCTGGGAGTCGAAGCCAACGGTGGCGCCGTGGTCGGCCCACTGCCCGGCGGGTTGCCCGCCGCCTACCTGCCCGGCTGGCCGGGCTGGCACATGCTAGGGCAACTGGTGCTGCCCACGCTGGTGATCACGCTGGTGAGCTTTCTGGAGACCGCCGCCAGCGCCAAGGTGGACAGCCAGCGCAAGGGCGAGCGCTGGAACCAGGATCAGGACCTGATCGGCCAGGGGCTGGCCAAGATCGCCTCGGGCTTTTCGGGCGCCTTCGCCACCAGTTCATCGTTCTCGCGCTCGGCGCTCAACCTGTACGCTGGCGCGCGGACCGGCTGGGCCACCGTGTTCTCGGTGCTGGTGGTGCTGGCGGCGCTGCTGGTGTTCACGCCGGTGCTGCGCCACGTGCCGCAGGCGGTGCTGGCGGCCATCGTGGTGGCGGCGGTGGTGGGGCTGCTGAAACCGCGCGAGTTCGTGCGGCTGTGGCACATCTCGCGCGTCGAGGCGGCCATCGCGGCCATCACTTTCGGCATCACCATCGCCGCCGCGCCAGCGCTGCACTGGGGCGTGCTGTCGGGCGTGCTGATGGCGCTGTCGTACTTTCTGTACCAGCGCCTGCACCCGCGCATCATCGAGGTCGGGCTGCACGCCGACGGCAGCCTGCGCGACCGTGATCTGTGGCGGCTACCGCCGCTGGCGCCGCACACCTTCGCGCTGCGCATGGACTCGGCGCTGGACTTCGCCACCGCCAGCCAGTTCGAGCGTCAGATCACGGAACACCTGACGCTGCACCCCGCCACGCGGCACCTGTGCCTGTTCGCGCAATCCATCAACCGCATCGACGCCACCGGCGCCGAGACTTTTGCGCGTCTGCTGAGCCAACTGCACCAGCGGCGGGTGACGCTGCACCTGGCCGGCATGAAGCTGCCGGTGGAACAGGTGCTGCTGGCCGCCGGCGTGCTGGCGCCGCACCCGCTGCTGCACATCTACCGCACCGACGCCGAGGCGCTGGCGGCCTTGCGCGCGCTCACCGAGGCAGCGCAGAACGATCCGGCCGACCTGCCAGCGATGGCGATCTGAGCACTGGCTTTCAAGATGACAAATGACAAATGACTTCGCTGCGCTTCAATGACAAATGGCGCATTCGTCATTCGTCATTCGTCATGCGGTGCCAGCCGCGGTCATTCGTCATCACCTTGAGCGCAAAACGGCATGAATCGCGGCAACCAAGGGCTGCGGAGCAGGCCACGCCAGCGAACGCCGTGGAAGGGCTTGGCCCGCCCACTGGCGTTGTCCCCCTTCCCGAAGAGAGAAGGGGGAAGCGGCATCAGCCGCTCAGGGGGTTGTTCAGAATCAAGCATGCCCCGCGATGCTCGCGGTGGCCATCAGCTCTTCCAGCAGCGCCAGCGACACCTTGCCCGATACCGCGTAGGGATCAAGCACGGCGCGCTCCGAGTACTTGAGCAGCACGCTGGCGTTGACCCGCGAGGCATCGACCATGCCCATGGTCCAGCCGCCGAAGCGGCGCTCCAGGATTTCCTCGTAGTGCAGCAAGGTCACGTCCTTGTGCCGCACATCGCGCTGGATGGTGCCGTACAGGTCATTCACCGCCTGGCGTCCACCTTCCATGCCCTGCATGAACACGCCGCCGCCATATACCAGGATGCCGGTGATGCCGCTTTCGTGGTTGTGCTGGCGGGCGGAGGTGAGGATGGCCTCGATGGCGGCGGGCGACGCATCGACGGCGCGGCTGGCAAACAGAAGGCGAACGAGCATTTTCAAATCTCCACGGCGCCATGCGCCAGTCGAATCACGTCAAACGCCGAGAGCCAGCCGGTCGCGGAGCAGGCTGGTGCCAAGAACGCCGTGGACGGACCTGTGCCGGCCACTGGCGTTGTCCCCCTTGAGGGAGAAGGCGCGCAGCGACTCAGGGGGTGCTTCATTTCCGAGGAATCAGCGAGAGGAATTCGCGCCGCAGGTTGGCGTCTTTCAGGAACACGCCGCGCATGACCGAGTTGATCATCTTGCTGTCGAGGTCCTTCACGCCGCGCCAGGCCACGCAGTAGTGGGTGGCCTCCATCACGATGGCCAGGCCGTCGGGCTTGGTCTTGTTCTGGATCAGGTCGGCCAGTTGCACCACGGCCTCTTCCTGGATCTGCGGGCGACCCATGATCCATTCGGCCACGCGGGCGTACTTGGACAGGCCGATGACGTTGGTGTGCTCGTTGGGCAGCACGCCGATCCACAGCGTGCCGATGACGGGGCAGAAATGGTGGCTGCAAGCCGAGCGCACGGTGATGGGGCCGACGATCATCAGCTCGTTCAGCCGCTCGGCGTTGGGGAATTCGGTGATGGCGGGCGGCTTGACGTAGCGGCCCTTGAACACCTCGCTGACATACATCTTGGCCACGCGGCGCGCCGTGTCCTTGGTGTTGTGGTCGCGCGCGGTGTCGATCACCAGGCTGTCGAGCACGCCTTCCATCTTCACCGTCACCTCGTCGAGCAGTTTTTCCAGCTCGCCGGGTTCGATGAAATCCGCGATGTTGTCGTTGGCGTTGAAGCGCCTGCGCGCGGCCTGCAGGCGCTCGCGGATCTTGACCGAGACGGGCGTGCCCTCGTCGTCGGCGGCTTGCCGCGCCACGGGGAGATCAGGTTGAGGTTTCATGGGCGAAGCGATGGTAGCAGCAAAGCACTGGGCTCGAAACGGCGGCTTGCCAACGATGGCATTGCGCGAACAGCTATTTTTTACATAGCGCTCGATGGACGCCACTTGCGCTCACAGCCCATGACGAATGACCGCGGCTGGCGCCGCATGACAAATGACAAATGGGCTCTTTGTCATTGAAGCACAGCGAAGTCATTCGTCATTCGTCATTCGTCATTTCTCATGCGAATGCACATGAGGCAGCTTGAACTCTGCGATCAGCGGCAGGTGGTCCGACATGCGGCTCCAGACGCGGCCGCGCGGCGCCTGCAGGCTCAGGGCTTGCAAGCCGCGCGCGTAGATGTGGTCAAGCTGCGCCACGGGGTAGCGCGAAGGGTAGGTCAGCGTGCGTGGGCCTTCGAAGGCGTGCAGCGAATCGACGTGCAGCAGGCGCCGCACGCGCGTGCCCCAGTCGTTGAAGTCGCCCGCCACCACCAACGGCGCGCCCAGCGGCACCTCGCGGGCGATGTAGGCCTTGAGCTGCTCGGTCTGGCGCACCCGGCTGGAGGGAATCAGCCCGAAGTGCACCACGATGGCGTGCACGCTGACGCCAGCCACCAGCAGTTCGACGTGCAGCAGGCCACGCTGCTCGAAACGGTGATCCGACATGTCCTCGTGCTTGTAGGTGATGATGGGCCAGCGCGACAGCAAGGCATTGCCGTGTTCGCCGTGCTTGGTGACGGCGTTGGTGCGGTAGGCGGCTTCGTAGCCCTCGGGCGCCAGAAAGTCGGCCTGCGGCAAATCGGGCCAGCCGGTGAAATAGCTGGCCTCCTTGCGGTTGGTGGCGCGCACTTCCTGCAGGCACACGATGTCGGCGTCCAGCGTCTCGATGGCCAGCGCCAGGTTGTGGATCTCCAGCCGGCGCGCCGGCCCCACGCCCTGCACGCCCTTGTGGATGTTGTAGGTGGCCACGCGCAGGATGTCGTGCACGCCGCCGAAGGTGGAATCCAGGCTCATGCGCATCCCCCGGCGGCAAAGCGCGGCAGCAGCAGGCAGGCTTCGGCGTTGGAGGGCGAAAAACAGCGATCGGCTGCCTCGCGCCAGGGCAGCCAGGTGAACCGCGAGTGCTCGCGCGGGTTCAGGCGCACCGCCACGCCCTCGGGCACGCACAGGCCAAAGACACGCTCGCGGTTGCGCGTCACGCCGGGGGCATAGCGGTGCCGCCAGCGGGGATAGATGTCGTACACGTTCTCCAGGCCCCAGTCGCGCAGCGCGCAGCCGGCGCTGGCCGCGTCGATGCCAGTTTCCTCCAGCACCTCGCGGGCGGCGGTGCACTCTAGGGGTTCGTCCACATGATCCTTGCTGCCGGTCACGGATTGCCAGTACTCGGCCGGCGTGTCGGCGCGGCGGATCAGCAGCACGCTGAGCGTGGCCGTGTGCACGATAACCAGCACCGACTCAGGAATCTTGTAAACCGGGGCAGTGGCGGTGACGGATGACATGGCCGCGTCCCCCCATTCAGCCGTGCAAGGGTGCCGCCAGCCCTTCAGCCCAGTTGCCGCAGCACGCTGTTGACCAGGGGCTGCACGCGCCTGAACATCTGCCAGCCGGACCAAGCACGCAAGCCCAGGTTGACGGCCAGGCGCGGGCGCACCAGCAGCGCGCCCACCACGGCCGAGCCAGCCAGCAAGGCCAGCGCATGGTTGCTGCGCGCGCTTTTGACGCTGCGCACGCCACCACGCACGCGGTCAGTGGCATTGAAGACGGGGCGGAACACCGAAGTGCGCACGGCGATCTGCTCGCGCAACTGTGCAGAGCGCAGGCGCAACTGCTCGCGCCGCACGGCCAGATCGACGGCGGACTCGTCCCTCATGAGGCGCGCAGCCTTTCCTGGTCGCGCCGCAGCTCGTCGCGCGTGGCGCCGAACATGCGCAAACCCTGCCTGGCCTTGTTCCAGGCCAGCAGCGCCAGCACGGCGCCGCCGCCCAGGAACAGCGTGGTGAAGATGCCCAACGCCAGCAGGCGCTGCGAATCCCACAGCAGCACCGTGAGGAACACGGCCAGAAAAATCAGCCCGAAGCTGATGAAGACCACCGCCAGCGCCCCCATCACCGCCATGCTGGCCAGGCGCGACAACTCGTCGCGCGCCTCAACGGTGAACAGCTCGAAGCGAACCTGCGCCAGCTCGATGACGTCGGCGAACAGGCCGCGCACGCGGGCGGCGGTGCTGGCGTCGGCGGAGGGCAGGCTCATGACGGAATCAGCGACGGCCCAGCAGCACGCCGATCAGCAGACCCAGCGCAGCGGCGGCGCCGATGGACGACCAGGGGTTGTCGTGCACGTACTCGTCGGTGTACTCGGCGGCCTGACGGGCGCGGGCGCGCAGGGCGG
Source organism: Pseudomonadota bacterium (assembly GCA_030538085.1). Taxonomy (GTDB): domain Bacteria; phylum Pseudomonadota; class Gammaproteobacteria; order Burkholderiales; family Burkholderiaceae_C; genus Ottowia. Next base: position 16,862 of record JAUNUR010000048.1, read on the forward strand.
CGTCGGTATCGGCCAGCTTTTCGCGGGCCAGATGCAGGTTTTCCCGGGCGCGGGCGCGCAGCTCGGTGATCTTGGTGTCGGTCTGACCGGCTGTGGCGGCCAGCAGATCCTCGGCGTCGGACACCACGCGGCGCAGGTTGGCGACGAGTTGTTCTTTGGTTTCGATGGCCGATTCGGCCAGATCGGAGTAGGACATGGTGTTCTCCAGTGGATGAAAAATGATCGTAACAGAGGCCTTGCGCCACCCGCGTAGGACGGCGCCGCTGGCATTGCCTCATACGCATTCGCTTTCCAAATGACGAATGACAAATGACTTCGCTGCGCTTCAATGACAAAGGGCGCATTCGTCATTGGTCATGCGGCGTAAGCCGCGGCCATTCGTCATCGTCTTGAACGCAAAACCGTATCAGGCAACCGGCTGCGGATTGCGCAGGCGGATGTGCAACTCGCGCAGCTGCTTCTCGTCCACCGTGCTGGGCGCCTGCGTGAGCAGGCACTGCGCGCGCTGGGTCTTGGGGAAGGCGATGACGTCGCGGATCGACTCGGCCTTGGTCATCAGCGTGACCAAGCGGTCCAGGCCAAAGGCCAGGCCACCGTGCGGCGGCGCGCCGTACTGCAGCGCATCCAGCAGGAAGCCGAACTTGGCCTGCGCCTCCTCGGGGCCGATCTTGAGCGCCGAGAACACCTTGCTCTGTACCTCGGCGCGGTGGATACGCACCGAGCCGCCGCCCAGCTCCCAGCCGTTGAGCACCATGTCGTAGGCCTTGGCCATGCACTTGCCAGGGTCGGAGTCCATGTAGTCCTCGTGGCCATCCTTGGGACTGGTGAAGGGGTGGTGCATGGCGTTCCAGCGGTTCTCGTCCTCATCGAACTCGAACATGGGGAAGTCGACCACCCACAGCGGCGCCCAGCGGTCTTCGAACAGGCCGGCCTTCTTGGCGAAGTCGCCATGGCCGATCTTCAGGCGCAGCGCGCCGATGGCGTCGTTCACCACTTTGGCCTTGTCGGCGCCGAAGAACAGGATGTCGCCGTTGGCCGCGCCGCTGCGCTTCAGGATTTCGGTGATCGCCGCATCGTGCAGGTTTTTGACGATGGGCGACTGCAAGCCATCGCGGCCCTTGGCGACGTCATTGACCTTGATCCACGCCAGGCCTTTGGCGCCGTAGATCTTGACGAAGTCGGTGAAGCCGTCGATCTCGCCACGGCTCATCTCGCCGCCGCCGGGCACGCGCAGGGCCACCACGCGGCCACCGGGGGTGGTGGCCGGGCCACTGAAGACCTTGAAGTCCACGTCGGCCATCACGTCGGTCAGCTCGGTGAACTCCAGCTTGACGCGCAGGTCGGGCTTGTCGGAGCCGAAGCGGTGCATGGCCTCGGCAAACGGCATCACCGGGAACTCGCCCAGGTCCACGCCCAGCGCCTTCTGGAACACGTGCGCGATCATGCGCTGGAACAGGTCGCGGATTTCCTGCTCGCCGAGGAACGAGGTCTCGATGTCGATCTGCGTGAATTCGGGCTGGCGGTCGGCGCGCAGGTCTTCGTCGCGGAAGCACTTGGTGATCTGGTAGTAGCGGTCGTAGCCAGCCACCATCAGCAACTGCTTGAACAGCTGGGGCGACTGCGGCAGCGCGAAGAAATGGCCGTCGTGCACGCGGCTGGGCACCAGGTAGTCGCGCGCGCCCTCGGGCGTGCTCTTGGTGAGCATGGGCGTCTCGATGTCGATGAAGCCGTGCTCGTCCAGGAACTTGCGCGCCTCCATCGCCACGCGGTAGCGCAGCATCAGGTTGTTCTGCATGTAGGGGCGGCGCAGGTCGAGCACGCGGTGCGTCAGGCGCGTGGTCTCGCTCAGGTTGTCGTCGTCGAGCTGGAACGGCGGCGTGACCGATGCGTTGAGCACCGTCAGCTCGTGGCACAGCACCTCGATCTTGCCGCTCTTGAGGTTGTCGTTGGTCGTGCCCTCGGGGCGCGCGCGCACCAGGCCTTTGACCTGGATGCAGAACTCGTTGCGCAGGTCCTCGGCGGTCTTGAACATCTCGGGACGATCCGGGTCGCACACCACCTGCACGTAGCCCTCGCGGTCGCGCAGATCGACGAAGATCACACCGCCGTGGTCGCGCCGGCGGTTGACCCAGCCGCACAGGGTGACGGTCTGGCCGGTCAGTGCCTCGGTGACGAGGCCGCAGTAGTGGGAACGCATGGACATGGCTTGCTTTCGAAAAAGATGGGTTCAGAGTTCGGGCCGGACAGCCGCGGCGTCCGGCAGGATGGGGGCCGCGCTGGCATCCGCCGAAGGCGGCGCGGCGGGCGGGTGCAACGGCCCGGTCACCCCCGGCACCTGGGGCGCGGGCGCGGGATCGCCGGGGCGCGGCTCGCGCAGCGGCGGCACCACCACGCCCATGGAGATGATGTATTTCAGCGCCTCGTCCACCGTCATCTTCAGCTCCACCACGTCGGCGCGCGGCACCATCAGGAAGAAGCCGGACGTGGGGTTGGGCGTGGTGGGCACGTAGACACTGATGTAGTCACCGTGCAGATGGCGCGCCACCTCGCCACCGGGCTTGCCGGTAAGAAAGGCGATGGTCCAGGCACCCTGGCGCGGGTACTGGATGAGCAGCGCCTTGGAGAACGCCTGGCCGGAGCCGGAAAACAGCGTGTCCGACACCTGCTTGACGCTGGAATAGATGCTGCGCACCACCGGAATGCGCTGCATCAGCCGCTCCCACTGGCGCAGCCACCACTGGCCGAACATGTTGGCCACGAACAGGCCGGTGCCCAGCACCACCACCGTCACCAGGATCACCCCCAGGCCGGGGATGCGGCGCAACTGGTCGGCCAGTGGCGTCAGGCCGGGCACCACGGCCTCGACCGCGGCCAGCACGCCAAGAAAGATGCTGTCCAGAATGCCGACCAGCCACAGCAGCACCCACACCGTGACGCCCACGGGCAACCACACCAGCAGGCCGGTGATGAAGTATTGCCGCAGGCGGGACATCATGGGTGAGCGGGTTGAAGCGGCTTAACCGCCGGCGGCGCCACCGCCCGAGCCGCTACCCGATGCTGGTGCTGGCGCAGGACTGGCGGCGGGGGCCGGTGCGGGCGCGGGGGCCGGCGCGTCGGACTTGGCACTGCCTTCGGCCGACGCAGGCGTGCCCGCGCCGGAACCTTTGTTGCCGTCACGGAAATCGGTGACGTACCAGCCCGAGCCCTTGAGCTGGAAGCCAGCGGCCGTCAACTGCTTGCTGAAGGCGGCTTCGCCACAGGACGGGCACACCGTCAACGGGGCATCAGAGAGCTTTTGCAGCACATCCTTGGCAAAGCCGCAGGATGCGCACTTGTACGCGTAGATGGGCATGGCACGAGCGTTAGAGGAAAAACCCTCAATTATAGGTGGCGCCCCCGCACCCAACAGGGTGCCTGGCCACCCGCGCCGGCCCGCCGTATCAGCCCACGCTGCCCACGGGACGACCTTCGTGACCGTCTTCGTAATGGTGCGCCTGGCCCTTGTGGTCGGCCACGAACTGCGGCGCCAGCGAGCCGAACAGCATGCCCGCGATGGCCGCCAGCACACCGGCCAGCTGCTGCGGGAAGGCCTCATGAAGCATCGGGCTGGCCACCCACAGCAGCCACACGCCGATGCCCAACGCCACGGCCAGCAACGCGCCCTGGGTGGTGGCGCGCTTCCAGTACACGCCAAAGGCCAGCGGCACGAAGGCGCCCACCAGCGGCACCTGGTAGGCGCCGGCCACCAGCTCATAGATGGACGAGCCTTCCATGGTGATGGCATACGCCAGCACGCAGACGGTGAACACCAGCACGCTGATGCGCATGGCCTTCAGGGTTTCGGCATCGCTCATGCCGGGCCGCAGGTTGCGCAGGATGTTCTCGACGAAGGTGGTCGCCGGCGCCAGCAGCGTGGCCGAGGCGGTGGACATGATGGCCGACAGCAGCGCGCCGAAGAACGCCACCTGCAGCACCACCGGCATGTGGTCCATCACCAGGCGCGGCAGCACCTTCTGCGGGTCGTCGGCGATCAACTGGGCGGCCTCGGGCATCACCATCAGCGCCGCGACGACGATGAACATGGGCACGAAGGCAAACAGGATGTAAAGCGTGCCGCCAATGACCGGGCCGCGCTGGGCGGTCTTGACGTCGCGCGAGGACATCACGCGCTGGAACACGTCCTGCTGCGGGATGGAGCCCAGCATCATGGTGATGCCTGCGCCGATGAAGAACAGCCACTCCTTGACGCCGCCGGTGGGCCAGAACTGGAACTTGCCCTCGCGCGCGGCGTAGTCGATCACCTTGCCCGCGCCGCCGGCCATGTCGCCGGCGTACCAGGCAATCGCCAGCAGACCGATGGTGATGACGATCATCTGCACGAAATCGGTCATCGCCACCGACCACATGCCGCCGTACAGCGTGTAGACCAGCACCACCACGGTGCCGATGACCATGCCCCAGGCCATGCTGATGGCGCCCTGGCTGAGCAGGCTGAACACCAGCCCCAGCGCCGTGACCTGCGCGCCCACCCAGCCGAGATAACTGAAGATGATGATCAGCGAGCACACCACCTCGATCACGCGGCCGTAGCGCTGGCGGTAGTAGTCGCCAATGGTGATGATGTTGCGCAGGTACAGCTTACGGGCGAAGAACAGACCCACCAGCACCAGGCACAGGCCAGCGCCGAAGGGGTCTTCGACGATGCCGCCCAGGTTCGACTCAACGAAAGTCCCCGGCACGCCCAACACGGTTTCAGAGCCGAACCAGGTGGCGAACGTGGTGGCGATAACCACCGCCAGCGGCAGACTGCGGCCAGCCACGGCGTAGTCGGCCGTGTTCTTGACGCGCGTGGCCGCGTACAGGCCGATACCAATCGACACCAGCAGGTACAGAACGATGAAACTGACCAGCACGGGCGGTTCCCTCCCTCGGTTGGATGGCAAATTTGGACGCGCGATTATGCGTGCATTTGCGGACTTCCAAACGAATGGCGGCACACCTTGATGGGGTGTAGCCACGGAGCCCTATTCCCGCCCCTGCCGCCGCTCCCGTAGCGGCGGGGAAAGGCTAAATCAGGCGATAACGATTTGACGCTGATTCAAGGTATCAAAACAGGAGCTTCTTACGCTTGGCGATCAAGGGCCAAGTGGTTATTTTTTCATGTAAAAAATAAACATAGTCCCCTATTGCCCGGCATGACCATCTTTGGAGTTGGAGTCAGAGCGGCCGATCAGAGCGATGACAAATGACAAATGTCTTCTTTGTCATTGAAGCGCAGCGAAGTCATTTGTCATTTGTCATCTGCCAGCGAAGCTGGCATCAGAACAGCCGCACGCGCACGATGAGTTGCATGACGATCAGCCCCAGCGCGAAGCCAATGCCGGCGTACACGATCTTCTGCAGCAGGTTGTTGGTGTGGCGCTGCTCGCGCGCCAGCTCGCGCAGCTCCTGCCGCAGGTCGTCGATGGGGCGCTGCTGCAGGTAGCCGTGCAGCAGGCGCGGCAGATCGGGCAGCATCTTGGCGTAATACGGCGCCTGTTCCTTCAACTCGCGCAAGAAACGGCGCGGGCCGATCTGCTCGTGCATCCACTTCTCCAAAAACGGCTTGGCCGTGGCCCACAGATCCAGGTCGGGGTCGAGCTGGCGGCCCAGGCCCTCCACGTTCAGCAGCGTTTTTTGCAGCAGCACCAGTTGCGGCTGGATGACGACGTTGAAGCGGCGCGAGATCTGGAACAGCCTCAGCAGCACCATGCCGAGCGAGATCTCCTTCAGCGGCCGGTCGAAGTACGGCTCGCACACGCTGCGGATGCCGGCCTCCAGCTCGTCGATGCGGGTGTCCGCCGGCACCCAGCCGCTTTCCACGTGCAGCTCGGCCACGCGCTTGTAGTCGCGCCGGAAGAAAGCGGCGAAGTTCTGCGCCAGGTATTCCTTGTCGATCTGCGTCAAGGTACCGACGATGCCGAAGTCCAGCGAGATGTAGCGCCCGAAGGTGGCTGGCTCCAGGCTGACCATGATGTTGCCCGGGTGCATGTCGGCGTGGAAGAAGCCGTCGCGGAACACCTGGGTGAAGAAGATGGTGACCCCGTCGCGCGCCAGTTGGGGAATGTCGACCCCCGCCGCGCGCAGGCGCTCGATCTGGTTGACGGGCACGCCCTTCATGCGCTCCATCACCAGCACCTCGGGGCGGATCAGGTCCCAGAACATCTCGGGAATCAGCACCAGCCCCACGTCGGCCATGTTGCGGCGCAACTGGGTGGCGCTGGCGGCTTCGCGCACCAGGTCCAGCTCGTCGTGCAGATACTTGTCGAACTCGGCGGCCACCTCGCGCGGCTTCAGGCGCCGGCCATCGGGCGCCAGGCGCTCCACCCAGCCGGCCATCATGCGGATCAGCTCGATGTCCAGGCCAATCACCTTCAGCATGCCCGGGCGCAGCACCTTGACGGCGACCTCGCGCTCCCGCCCCTCGGCATCGCGCGTGGTGGCGAAGTGCACTTGCGCGATGGAGGCGCTGGCCACCGGCACGTGGTCGAAACTGGTGAACAGCGCGCCAATCGGCTTGCCGAACGCCCGCTCGATGGTGGCCACCGCCTCGTCGCCCGGGAAGGGCGGCACGCGGTCCTGCAGCAGCGCCAGCTCGTCGGCGATGTCGGCTGGCAGCAGATCGCGCCGGGTCGACAGCACCTGGCCGAACTTGACGAAGATCGGCCCCAGCCGCTCCAGCGCCTCGCGCAGGCGCTGGCCGCGCGGGGCTGACAGGTCACGCCCGATGGAGGCGATGCGCGCCACCAGCCGCAGCCACGGGTGGCGGAAGCTGCTCAGCACCAGCTCGTCCAGCCCGTAGCGCAAAACCACCCACACGATGGTGGCGGCGCGCAGAAAACGCTTCATGAACCGGCCTTGTCCTGACCGGGCAGCTTGCCGACGAAGTTGCGCAGGGCCTGCGCCATGCCGCGGCCCATGCCCGCGATGGTGTGGGCGGGCGCGTCTCCAATGAAGCGCGACAGGTCTTCCTCGGCGTCCCAGCGCACGTGCTCGATCAGCCAGTTCACCTCGCCGGCGAACTGCACGTCGCCCTCGATGCGCACGCCGGGCTTATCGCCGCGCAGGGCGTTCTTGGCCAAGTCCAGCGGCGAGGTGTCGGTCACGGTAAGCAGCAAATCGGGCGTGGCGGCGGGCGTCAGCTCCCACAGTCCGGCGGGCGTGGCCGCCAACTGCATATGGAAGTCGCGCCACTGCAGGCGCACCACGCGGCCCTTCTGGCGCGCCAGCCGCGCCTGTGCCTCGGGCTCCTGCATCAGCACGTGGTTGAGAAACAGCACCAGGCGCTGCTGCGCCTCGTCCACCAGCCAGGTGGGGGCCTTGAGGTTCTCGGTGAGCTTGCCGAGGGCGTCGGCCAGCGATGAAAAGTGAGGGGGTGTCAGCATGGGTACCGATTATTGATGACAAATGACGCGGCTTCGCCGCATGACTTCGCCGCTGCGCGGCGTCAATGACAAAATGAAAAGGCCCGCGATCAGCGGGCCTTCGGTCATGGCGCGAAGCGCCGTCATCGAAGCTGCGGTAGCAGCGAGGTCATGCCGGGCTGGTAGGCCCGGCGGTCATTGCAGCGCCTGCACCCCGGCCACCAGCCAACCACCACGACCGCTGCGTGGTTTGGTCATGTTCCAGACCTCGCGGAACGGAGCCGGGCCGGCGGAAACGTCTTCGCGGATCATGCCGCTGAACTCGACGCTGGCCATGTACACGTCATTCAGTTCCTCGATACCCAGCAACTGGGCGTCCAGCATCACCACGTCGGTCTTGTTGACCTGTCCGGGCGTGGCGGTGCGCTCGCGCTCGGCCAGCTGCGACTGGATCTCGGCCAGCATGTCGTCGGTCATCATGGCGCGCAGGGCCGGGATGTCGGAGCGGTCCCAGGCGTCCTGCAGGGTGACGAAGTTGCGCTTGGCGGCCTCGGTGAAGCCGGCGATGTCGAAGTCGGCCGGCACGCCCCAGCCTTGCGAGCCGCTCAGGGCCGAGCCGATCATCGAGCCGCCCGCCGCGCTGGTATCGAACTGCGCCGCCTGGCCTTCCCAGGGACGGGCCGAAGCGTCGTTGCCGACCTTGGTGGGGTTGTACTGGGGTGGCGTGACCGGGTTGGCCGCGCCAGCGCCCTGGTAGGCCAGGCCCTGGCCCTGGGCACCCGCGCGAGAACGCCGCAGCATGCCGATGACGGCCAGAACCACCACGCCCAGCAGCATGAACAGCAGGACGTTGGCAAACGCCTCGCCCAGGCCCAGCGAATGCGCCAGCCAGGCCAGGCCCAGGCCGGCGGCCAGGCCGCCGATCATGCCGCCCCAGGGCTTGCGCGTGGCCGCCGCGGCGGTGCCGGCACCGGCCGCGCCCGCGGTGGCCGCCGATTGCGACTGGTTGCCCGGCGCGGCGGGCGGCGTGGCCTGACGCTGGGTCACATTGCTGGACTGGCGGCCAAACGACTTGCCGCCGCCCATGCGCCGCGCCTCGGCATCGAACGTGAACACGCCGACCAACACCACCGCCAGCAGCAGCGTGAAGAGACGCGAAACAATGTGACTCAGTTTCATCCGACGAAATCTCCTGTAATCAATAGGGATGGAAATGGAATAAACGATTTATAAGGCTCAACCGCACTTAAGGCCAACATGCAGCGCCACAACCCCCGCCGTCATGTTGTGAAAGTCCACATGGCCGAAGCCGTTGGACTTCATCAGCGCTTTTAGTTCCTGCTGATTGGGGTGCATGCGAATGGATTCGGCCAGGTACCTGTAACTGTCGGCATCGCCCGCCACCAGGCTGCCCAGCCGGGGCAGCACGTTGAAGGAATACAGGTCGTACGCCTTGCGCAGCGGCTTGGCCACCTGCGAGAACTCCAGCACCAGCAGCTTGCCGCCGTCTTTCAGCACGCGGGCCATCTCGCGCAAGGCGGCGTCCTTGTGCGTCATGTTGCGCAGGCCGAAGGCAACGCTGACAACATCGAAATGGCCGTCGGGAAAGGGCAGCTTCTCGGCATCGCACACGGTGGTGGGCAGGATGACGCCAGCGTCGATCAGGCGGTCGCGCCCGGTGCGCAGCATGGCTTCGTTGATGTCGGTGTGCACCACCTGGCCGGCGCGGCCCACTTTCTTGCTGAAAGCCAGCGCCAGATCGCCCGTGCCGCCGGCGATGTCGAGCACGCGCTGGCCCTCGCGCAGGTTGGCGACCATCACGGTGTAGGCCTTCCAGGCCCGGTGCAGGCCGCCGGACATCAGGTCGTTCATCAGGTCGTACTTGCTGGCGACCGAATCGAACACGCCACGCACGCGGCGCGCCTTGTCCTGCTCGTCAACCGACTGGTAACCGAAATGCGTGGTGGCCATGGTGGGTGCAATCCTATCGGGGGTTGGGAGGCGGCGATGTCAGCGAATGTGCCGTTGCGCTGGAATATGAAACAAATCGGGCTTCAGGGTCTATGCAGCCAGCGCCAGGAGCCATGACGAATGACCGCGACTGGCGCCGCATGACAAATGACGAATGCGCCATTTGTCATTGAAGCGCAGCGAAGTCAT
>JAUNUR010000049.1 GCA_030538085.1 Pseudomonadota bacterium
GAGGGGATGTGAGGGGATTTTTCTGATGGCCCGCGCTGTCGTGATTTTTGAAAATATCAATAGAAACGGCAGTTGACCGCTTGCCATCAGTGGGTAATCCGCATGAACACTGGCTTTCACGGCTTTGAATGAGCACCAGAGGCATCCGCATCGAGGGCCTGAGCAAGCGCTTCGGCCAGGGCGACACCGCCGTGCTGGCGCTGAAGAACGTCAACATGCAGGTGGCGCCGGGCGAGGTGGTGGGCCTGATCGGGCCGTCCGGCTCGGGCAAGAGCACGCTGCTGAAGTGCCTGGGCGCGGTGATCGACCCCACCGCCGGGCGCATGATCCTGGACGATGAGGTGATCTATGACAACGCATGGAAAGTACGCGACCTGCGCGCGCTGCGGCGCGACAAGATCGGCTTCGTGTTCCAGGCGCCCTACCTGATCCCGTTCCTGGACGCCACCGACAACGTGGCCCTGCTGCCCATGCTGGCCGGCGTGCCCAATGCCGAGGCGCGCCAGCGCGCGCTGAATCTGCTGACCGCGCTCGACGTGCAGCACCGCGCCAAGGCCATGCCTGCCCAACTGTCGGGCGGCGAGCAGCAGCGCGTGGCCATCGCGCGCGGCCTGGTCAACCGCCCGCCGGTGATCCTGGCCGACGAGCCCACGGCGCCGCTCGACTCCGAGCGCGCCATGGCCGTGATCCGCATCCTCAACGACATGGCGCGGCGCTTCGAAACCGCCATCATCGTGGTCACCCACGACGAGAAGATCATCCCCACCTTCAAGCGCATCTACCACATCCGCGACGGCGTCACGCAAGAGGAAGCCGGCGAGGGACGCCCGTTTACCTGACCGGGGTCAGCGGGTCGCTTGGATGGCGGCTTTCGCCGCAATGACAAGGGGAAGGCGCACAGCGCTTGCGATGAAGCGCCCCGGCCATGGCGCGAATAAGCGCGGCGAATCAACACGCCAGGCAAGCCAGCCGCAGCCCGCGGACAAGGCCTTGAACCTATTGAGCAACCCAACCCCGCCAGCAGGGCCGGTGTACCTGAAGAAAATCAATGACTTACAAAACGTTTTCTTGAGAGAGTTTCGTAATTCATGACACGCCGCTTGCCCTCACCCCAACCCTCTCCCAGAGGGAGAGGGAGATTTCTTTCTGATGGCCCGCGCTGTCGTGATTTTTGAAAACTTCAATAGGTTGAAAGGACTCAGGCCTTCTTGTCCAGCGGACAGGTGTTCATGCCCAGCAGCGAGTACGCGGGACAGACACGGAACAGGCCCGTGGCCAGCGGGATCACGCCCAGCCAGCCCCACCAGCCCACGGTGCCCGTGGCGGCCAGGGCGATCAGCACCAGGCCGACGACGATGCGCAGAATGCGGTCGATGCCGCCAACGTTGAGTTTCATGGTCATGCTCCTTTAGGTTTGCAGGTTGAAAGAATACATTCAGGCTGGCAACGGGCGCTGGCGCGCTCATCGGCGGTCCTTCCGTGGCGCGCGCGGTGCGGCAAGCGCGGGGGCTGCAGTGGCAGGCGCCGCTTCAACAGCGCTCACCGGCATGGGTGCCAGCGCTGCGTTGACCTGGCCCATCAGTGGCTCGTCCAAGCGGTCGGCCAATGCCGCCAGGCGCAGGCGCTGCTGCATCTGGCCGGTGCGCGCCTCGGCCAGCGCCAGCGTGGCGCGGGCGTGGTCGTTCTCGGCGTTCAGCACGTCCATCAGCGTGCGGTCACCCACTTCGCGGCCAGTGCGCGTGGCGTCCAGCCGCGCGGCGCTGGCCTTCAGGCCATCTTCCAGCGCGCCCACGCGCGCCTGGCCCGCCTGCCAGCCCAGCCAGGCGGCGCGCACCTGCCCCGCCACCTGCTCACGCGCCTGTTCGAACTGCGCCTGGGCCTTGTCCAGCAGGCGCGCGCCTTCGCCGGCCTGCGCGCCGCTCATGCCGCCGTCGTACAGCGGAATATTGACCTGCACGCCGACCATGGCGTTGGCATTGCGGTTGCTGGAGGTTCCGAACTCACCGCGTCCACCCAGCCGCTCGAAGCCGGCCTGCGCCACCAGATCGACCGACATGCTGTGGCCCGCGCGGCGGCGACGCAGTTCCTGCTCGGCCATGCGCACGCCGTGCGCGGCCAGTTGCACCTGCGGGTTGGCGGCCTGCGCGGCGTCGATCCACGCTTGCAGCGATTCACCCGGTGCCTGGGCCTGCGCGGGCAGTGGCTTCACGAGTTGCGCCACGGGTTGCGGCAGGCCGGTGCTGTCGGCCAGCGACTGGCGCGCCAGGTCGCGTTGCAGGCGCGCGGCCTCGACCTGCGCGCGCACGCCGGCGAGAGCCGCATCGGCCTCGTGCGTGTCGGTCACGGGCACATCGCCCAGTTGAAAGCGGTCGTGCGCCTCGGTGGCGGCACGCGCCACCGATTCAGCCTGGCGCTCGCTCACGCGCAATTGCTCCTGCGCCACGGCCAGGGCGAAGTAGCGCTCGGCGGTGCGCAGCAGCAGCTCGTTGCGGGCGGCGCGCCAGGCCATGTCGCCCATGTCGGCGCCCAGCTCCAGTTGCGCGCGGGCGGCGTCGCGGCCTGGGTTGACCAGGGGTTGCTGTGCCATCAGGCTGGCGCGCGTGGCGAACCCCGCATGGACCGAGGTGCGAAAGTCCACGCCCTCCGACGTACCCATGCCCGGCGCCGAGAACTGCGCATTCTTCATGCGCACGTCGCTGGCGCCCAGGCCGGCGCCCAGCCCCAGCATCACGTTGGGGCGCCACAGCGCCTGGGCCTGTTCACGCTTGGTCTGCGCCGCCGCATGCTCGGCACGGGCCACGGCCAGCGTGCGGTCGTGCTGCTCGGCGGCGCGCCACACGGTGAGCAGATCCTGCGCGGTGACCGGCAACGCGGCCAGCCCCAGCAGGCCGATGCCCAGCCCGTGGCGCACCCAGGCGCGGCGCATGCTCATGCCGTGGCCTTTTCGCCGCCGAACTCCTCGTAGGCGGCAATGGCCGCGGCGGCGTACATCAGCGACGGGCCACCGCCCATGTAGACGCACATGCCCAGCATCTCGTCGACCTCGGCGCGCGTGGCGCCCAGCTTGACCAGCGCCTTGGCGTGGTAGCCCACGCACGGGTCGCATCGCGCGGCCACCGACAGCGCCATCGCGATCAGCTCCTTGGTCTTGGCGTCCAGTACGCCGTCCTTGCCGGCAGCGCCCGCCATGGCGTTGAAGCCGTGCATGACGTCGGGGATGCCCTTGCGCAGCTTGGCGGTGTTGGCGGAAACGGAAGCGATCAGGTCCTTGTAGTTTTCAACCATGGTTTTCTCCTTGAATCAAGATGCACGGGCGCCGATCTTGCGCATGATGGTTTCCATCAGGCACCAGTTGCTGAAGCCGCTTTGCAAAAAGTTGGCGCCAACGAAGGCGGTGAACCACAGCCAGTTGGTCGAATGAAAGATCGGGCTGGCGGGGGCGCCCAGCGCCAGCGAGAGCAGGATGAAAGTACCGCCGATGAGACGGGTAAGTTGCCATGAAGTCATGCTGATTGCTCCTTTTCAGATAGCTGCTTGCGCAGGCGGGATAGGCGCCGGAGCCTGATTTGACTCATGACTCCGGCGGTAGGCGATGTAGTAGAGGATGGGGATGACCACCAGCGTCAGCACGGTGGACACCAGGATGCCGAAGATCAGCGCGATGGCCAGGCCGTTGAAGATCGGGTCGTCGAGGATGAACAGCGCGCCGATCATGGCGGCCAGCGCTGTCAGCGCGATCGGCTGGGCGCGCGTGATGGCGCTTTGCACGATGGCGCGCTTGAACGGCACGCCCTCGGCCTCCTGCAGGTGGATGAAGTCCACCAGCAGAATCGAGTTGCGCACGATGATGCCGGCCAGCGCGATCATGCCGATCATGCTGGTGGCGGTGAACTGCGCGCCCAGCAGCGCGTGCCCCGGCATGACACCGATGACGGTGAGCGGAATCGGCGCCATGATGATCAGCGGCGTCAGGTACGAACCGAAATGCGCCACCACCAGCAGGTAGATCAGGATCAGGCCCACCGCGTAGGCCGCGCCCATGTCACGGAAGGTCTCGTAGGTGATCTGCCACTCGCCGTCCCACTTGAGCGCGTAGCCGGCGTAGGGGTTGGACGGCTGCTTGATGAAATACTCGGTCAGCGAGCCGCCATCAGGCGCCTTCAGCTCGGCCAGCTTGGAGCGCATCTGGAACATGCCGTAAAGGGGACTGTCCATGTCGCCGGCCTTCGTTCCGGCCATGTCACCCACCACAAAAATCACCGGCAGCAGGTCCTTGCGATAAATGGGCTGCTCACGCACCGTGTCGCTCACCGTCACCAGTTCGCGGATCGGCACCGTCGCGCCGCTCTGGCTGCGCACCGTGAGCTGCAGCAGCGCATCAAGGCTGCCATGCAGTTCAGGCGGCAGCTGAATCAGCGCCGGCACAGCGTAGCGGCTGGCATCGTGCAGATAGGTGGCGGCGTCGCCCGACAGGCCCATGCGCAGCGTGCTGGCAATGGTCTGCTGCGTCACGCCCAGTTGCGCGGCCTTGGTGCGATCCACCAGCAGCAGCGTCTTGGGCGCGGCGGCGATGGTGGAATCGTCCACATCGACCACGCCCGGCGTGGCCTCGAACACGGCGCGCACGGCCTTGGCGACCTGGCGCCGGCCGGCCTCGTCTGGGCCGTAGATCTCGGCCACGATGGGCGCCAGCACCGGTGGGCCGGGCGGCACCTCGACCACCTTGACGTTGGCGCCGAAGCGCGCGCCGATGGCGTGCAGCGCCGGGCGCACGCGCATGGCGATCAGGTGGCTCTGGTCCTTGCGGTGCGCCTTGTCGACCAGGTTGACCTGGATGTCACCCACTTCGCCGCCGGCGCGCAGGTCGTACTGGCGCACCAGGCCGTTGAAGTTGATGGGCGATGCGGTGCCGGCATAGGCCTGGTAGTTCAGCACCTCGGGCACGGTGGCCAGGTGCGCGCCCAGCGCCCGCAATACGGCGGCGTTCTTCTCCACCGGCGTGCCAGCCGGCATGTCCACGATCACCTGGAACTCGCTCTTGTTGTCGAACGGCAGCATCTTCAGCACCACCAGTCCGACCACGGGCAGCGCGACCGACAACGCGATCAGCCCCGCCACCACCAGCCCCAGCAGTCTGCGGTTGCGGCCACCGCGCTTTTCATCGAGCAGCGGGCGGAAGATGCGCTCGAACAGAGGCGCCAGCTTGCCTGCCAGTCCATGCCTGGCGGCCTTGCCGTCATCCTGCTGGTGCGTCGCCTTCATCCACAGCCGCGCCAGCCAGGGCGTGACGACGAAGGCGATCGCCAGCGACAGCAGCATGCCCATGCTGGCGTTGATGGGGATCGGACTCATGTACGGCCCCATCAGCCCGCTGACGAAGGCCATCGGCAGCAGTGCCGCGATGACGGTAAAGGTGGCCAGGATGGTGGGGCCGCCCACTTCGTCCACCGCGCCGGGAATGATCGCGCGCAAGCTGCGGCCCGGGAACAGCTGCTGGTGGCGGTGGATGTTCTCCACCACCACGATGGCGTCGTCCACCAGGATGCCGATGGAGAAGATCAGCGCGAACAGCGACACGCGATTCAGCGTGAAGCCCCAGGCCCACGACGCGAACAGTGTCACCGTCAACGTCAGGATCACCGCCGTGCCGACGATGGCGGCCTCGCGCCGGCCCAGCGCGAAGAACACCAGCGCCACCACCGCGAAGGTGGCGAACAGCAGCTTCTTGATCAGCGTGGTGGCCTTGTCGTTGGCCGTCTCGCCGTAGTTGCGCGTGGTGCTCACCTGCACGTCGGCCGGGATCACGGTGTTGTGCAGCTCGCTCACGCGCTGCATCACGGCGTTGGCCACGTCGATGGCGTTCTCGCCCGGCTTCTTGGTGACGGCGAGCGTCACGGCGGCGTGCTCGGTCACGCGCGCGGTGCCTCCAGCACCTTGGTCGCGCTCCACCTCGCCGTGCCACACGTAGCGCTGGGCCGGCGGCGCGCCCTCGCGCACGTTGGCTACCTCGCGCAGGTACACCGGCTTGCCGCCGCGGCTGGCCAGCACCAGATCGGCCACGTCCTGCGCGCTGTGCAGGTAAGGGCCGGTCTCGATGGCGATGGCCTGGTTACCCTGCAGCACGTCGCCCACCGGCAGGCCCATGTTGGCCGACTGCAGCGCACCGCGCACTTCGTGCAGCGTCAGGCCGACGGCGGCCAGGCGCGTGGGGTCGACCTCGACCATCACCGCGCGGCCCGGGCCGCCCACCGTCTTCACCTCGCGCGTGCCGGGCACGCGCTTGATCTCGGCCTCCACGCTGCGCGCCACGCGCTCCAGATCGAAGGCGCCGGTATCGGCGCGCGTGCTGTGCAGCGTCAGCGCGACGATGGGCACATCGTCCACGCCCTTGGGCTTGATGATGGGCTGCAGCACGCCCAGACCCTTGGGCAGCCAGTCGGCATTGGCGCCCACGGTGTCGTACAGGCGCACCACCGCCGCCTGGCGCGGCACGCCCACCTTGAACTGCACCGTGACCACCGCCACGCCGGGGCGCGACACGCTCATCACGTGCTCCACGCCCGTCATCTGCGACAGCACCTGCTCGGCCGGCGTGGCCACCATGGCCTCCACGTCCTTGGCGCTCGCACCGGGGAACGGCACGATCACGTTGGCCATGGTCACGTCGATCTGCGGCTCTTCCTCGCGCGGCGTGACCAGCACGGCGAACAGACCAAGCAGAAAGGCCACCAGCGCCATCAGCGGCGTGATCTGCGCGCTCTGGAAGTAGGCCGCGATGCGGCCCGAGATGCCCATGCGATGTTCCTGCATGTCAGCGCTCCATGACCGCGCCTGACGGCGCATGACCTCGGCCTGGGGCCATTGATGACGCGCCCTGCGGGCGCATGACCGCCGAACCGTCATGGCGCGCCAGCGCCGTCATCAACGGCGAAGCCGCAATCATTGAGCGAAGCGAAGTCATGGGATCAACGCTCCCCGGCCACAACGCGCGTGGCGGCCTGTGGGTCGGTGATCAACGACTCGCCCGCGTCCAGGCCCGACAGCACCTGGACCTGGTCGCCCTGCACCGGCCCCAGGCGCAGCTGGCGCAACTGCGGGCGCTTGTCGGCGCCCATCACGTAGACCGCCGTCACCTCGGCGCGGCGCACCACGGCCGCCGCTGGAATGAACAGGCGCCTGGCCGCGGCCGCCTCGGCATCTGTTCCGTCGGTGGCCAGTTGCAGCCGCGCGAACTGCCCCGGCGCCGCCGCCGTGCCCGCCGGCAGATCGGCACGCACCTGCCGCGTGAGCGACTGCGGATCCACCGTGGGCAGCACCTGCACGCGCGCCGGCGCCAGCGCCGCGTCACTGCCCGACAGCCACACCCGCGCGCCGGCGGCATCGCCCTTGATCGCGCTGGCCGGCACATGGGCCGTCACGCGCAGCGCGCCGGGGGCGTACACCGTCATCAGGGGGCGGCCCGGCATCGCCATGTCGCCGCGCTCCACGCCGAGTTGCGCCACGACGCCGTCGAACGGCGCCTTGACGACGTGAAAGCCGGTCTGCGTGCGCGCCGCGCTGGCCTGGGCCGACTGCGCGCTGACCTGCGCCTGGGCCGCGCGGTACTGGCTCTCGGCCTGCTCCAGCGCGCCCTTGCTGATGTAGTTCTTCTGCGCCAGTGCGCGCTTGCGGGCCAGTTCGGTGGCGGCCACGTCCAGCGCGGCGCGCGCGGCGGCCACCTGCGCGCCGCTGGCGGCGGCGTTTTGCTCGGCGGCGCGCGCGTCGATGCGCAGCAGCACCTGGCCGGCACGCACCGCGTCGCCAGCCTGCACATTCAACTCCAGCACCGTGCCGGGCACCTGGGCGGCGATGACCGACTGGCGCAGTGCCTCCACCTGGCCGTCATACGTGGCCACGGTCCCTCGCTGGGCGGCCTGCACGCTGACCACCGGCAACTCCGCCGACCGGGCCTGCCCCGCCAGCACGGACAGCACGAACACCAGGCTCATCGCCCCCAGCGGCAAAACCCTGGCACGGGTACCAGGAACATGCGCCACACACTTGCTTTTCAGGTTCATTACTATATTATTTGCGCAATCATGCAAATATGCAATAGCGAAAACTCAAGTGTCGGCGAAGTACCCACTAGACTGCCGTCCTGCCCTGTTGCATCGGAGTACCCGTTCGTGAACACCCTGACCCATCTGCCCCCTGCCGCCCTGGAGCATGTGGCCCGCTATTTCCGCACGTTGTCGGAGCCGACGCGGCTGCGCATCCTGAACGTGCTGGGCACGGGCGAAGTGAGCGTGGGCGACATCGCCGCGCAGGTGGATTCAAGCATCGCCAACGTGTCGCGCCACTTGGCGCAGATGGCGCAGTACGGCCTGGTGGCGCGCGAGAACCGGGGCAACAGCGTGCTCTACCGCATCGCCGACCCCGCCGTGCACGAGCTGTGCGACCTGGTGTGCGGCAGCATTGCCCGCCGGCTGGAAGAAACAGTGGCCGAGCGCGCCGCGTTCAACCCGGCGGCGGGAAAGCGCTAGACACGCCGCCAAGGCCACCAGGGATGGCGAGCGGTCAACTGCCGTTTCTAGGATCAGATGCTGCTTGTGGCAGCGGCCGTGGCCGCGATGGCAGCGCTTGGCCCTAAGCCAAGGCTTATCGCGGGCAAGCCCGCTCCCACAAAAAACGAATCCGCACCAACCTAAGCGCCAAATCAGGCATGGCGCCCGTCAATCAATCGCGGAACGCTATTGATTCAGAAGCAATGATCACGCCGTGCCATCGGCGTTGCGCACCACCAGCGTGTTGATCTTGGTGTGCGACAGCACGCTTTGTGCCACGCTGCCCAGCACCAGCTTCTCCAGTCCGCGGCGGCCGTGCGAGCCCATCACGATCAGGTCGGCACCCGCGGCGTCGGCGGCTTCCAGAATGCCGCGCCACACGGTGTGCGATTCGACCACTTTCGTCTCGACGGCCACGCCGGCCTCTTGCAGGCGCGTGCGTGCCGTCTCGATGGCCGCGCCAGCCTCGGCCTTGGCGGCGTTCAGGTACTGATCCTGTCCATAGGCGAAGTCGGCGCCCACGCCGGTGAACGGGTACGGGTCGATCACGAAAATGGCCGAAACCTTGGCGCCGAACGCCTTGGCCAGGCCCGCCGCCTTGTCGATGGCCGCCAAAGAGGTGCCGGAGCCGTCAACGGGGACCAGAATGTGATTGAACATGCTTCGCTCCTTGCAGATCGGGTGAGGATGGATTCTAGGAGCCTGCCCTCAAAAACCCCGTGTCGCGACGACTTTGAGGACAGGCCCTGATACCGCTTTTTTTTAAAACGATGACAAATGACCGCGGCTGGCGCCGCATGACAAATGACAAATGTCTTCTTTGTCATTGAAGCGCAGCGAAGTCATTTGTCATTTGTCATGTTGAAAACCAATGCGCATGAAACGCCGCCACCTTGCCGCGCCACTTGAGGCGCGTCAAGCACCGGGGTCAAGAAAGCCGCCGGCGCGCAGCGTCACCACCAGCGTGTCGCGGTGGCCGTGGCCGCCCTCCTCGGCGGGCTGGATGGGGGTCGACTCGTGGATCACGCGCGCATCCCGCAGCAACAGCACCGACCACGGTTCTTCCAGCGTGAAACGCTGACCCCTGGGGCCGTCCAGCTCGAACACGCGCGTCTCGCCGCCCTTGATGGCGTGCCGCGCGAGTAGAAACACCGCCACCAAGTCCACCCCGTCGCGGTGCGCGCCCTCGGGTGTGGGGCGGCCAATGCCATCGGTGGTGTCGATGCGGAACTGGTGCGCCTCGCCGTACCAGGTTCGCGCGCCCTGCAGCGCATCGGCCACCCGCGCCAGCCAGCGCAGCAGCGCGCGCCAGTCGGCATGCGCCAGCGTGGCCGGGGCCACGGGGGCAAACCAGCGCTCCATGCCGCCGTGCAGCGCGTTGTAGTCCAGCGGCTGCCAGTGCGGGCGGTAGGGCACGTCCCGCACCGCATCGCCCCGCACGGTGAACGAGGCGTGCCGGCGCCGGCGATAGCGGCCACCGTCCTTCAGGTACTCATCCGGCTCCAGTTGCTCCCAATCGGGCAGCAGTGCTTGCAGGCCCGCTTCGCTGGCACCCGACAAGGCCCGCACGGCCACCGCCGGCAGCACCGCGAAACCGTACCGGGCCAGGTCATCCTGATGGCTGTCGATGGCTGAAAAGGGCGGCGAGAACACGGCGGGCACCTGTGGCGTGGAAAGCCCAAGCATAGTCCTCGGCCATGATTGACCTTCATCAAGGCCATGCCATGTGGCGGGCGATAGGCTCGCCGCAGTCTTGGAGAAACACCCATGCCCACCTTGCTCTGGTCCGATGACCTTGCCCTCGGCGTGCCCGCCATGGACGCCACCCACCAGGAGTTCGTGGCCCTGCTGGCCGACGTGGAAGCCGCCGACGACGCAGATGTGCTGGCCGCCTGGCAGACCCTGGTCGAGCACACGCAACAGCACTTCGACGCCGAGGACCGCTACATGCTGGCCACGCGCTTTGCCGCCGGCAACTGCCACACCACGCACCACAAGATGGTGCTGGACGTGATGCGCCAGGGCCTGGCGATGGGCCAGGCGGGCGATCTGGCGCCGGTCCGCCAGATGACGCGCGAGCTGGCCACCTGGTTCCCCCAGCACGCCGACAGCATGGACGCCGCGCTCGCCATGCACCTGCAGCGCATCGGCTTCGATCCAGCCACGGGCACCATCGCCCACGCCGACGCCTTGCCCAACGAGGCGATCCACGGCTGTGGCGGCGTCACCTGCACGCCCGAGGACGTAACCAGCCGCGAGACGGCCACCACCTGACGTTTTCGCGCGCCGGCCAC
Organism: Pseudomonadota bacterium; assembly: GCA_030538085.1. Lineage (GTDB taxonomy): Bacteria > Pseudomonadota > Gammaproteobacteria > Burkholderiales > Burkholderiaceae_C > Ottowia. The sequence goes on from JAUNUR010000049.1 coordinate 10,838, forward strand.
CACGGCCCGGCGCCTCATTCCCATGCCCGCATCCGCATCGCTGGCCCACCGCCCCTACGAGGACTTGCAAGGCCTGCTGACCGGCACGCTGTTCGTGGCGCTGGGCACGCTGATGTTCAGCCAGGCCAAGCTGCTGACGGGCGGCACGGCGGGCATCGCGCTGCTTGTCAGCTACGTCACCGGATGGTCGTTCGGGCCGGTATTCTTCGCCGTCAACCTGCCGTTCTACCTGTTCGCCTGGAAGATGATGGGCAAGGGCTTCACGCTGCGCACGGCGGTGGCCGTGAGCCTGATGTCGTTGTTCGCGTGGGCGCTGCCCTGGGGCCTGGCGTTCCAGCGCCTGTCACCCCCGCTGGCGGCGGTGCTGGGTGGGCTACTGGTGGGCGCGGGCCTGCTGATGCTGTTCCGCCACCGGGCCAGCCTGGGCGGCGTCAACGTGGTCGCCCTGTATCTGCAAGAGCGCCTGGGCTGGCGCGCGGGGCGGGTGCAACTGGTGATCGACGTGCTGATTCTGCTGGCCGCCTTCGGCGTGACCGACCCGTGGCGCGTGGCGCTGTCGGTGCTGGGCGCGGTGGTGCTGAACCTGGCGCTGGCCATCAACCACCGGCCAGGGCGGTACATGGCCGTGTAGGAGGTGCCCGATGACAAATGACCGCGGCTGACGCCGCATGACCAATGACGAATGCACCATTTGTCATTTTGAAAGTGGCGGTTTCCGCCCCGTGTCACAGCAGCACGATGTCGTACCGGTCGGGGCCGATGCAGCTTTCGGCCTGCAGCGAGATCGGCTTGCCGATGAAGTCCGACAGGCCCGCCAAGTGCTGGCTTTCCTCGTCCAGCAGCATGTCGATCACCGCGGGCGCGGCGATGACGCGGAACTCCCTGGGGTTGAACTGCCGCGCCTCGCGCAGGATTTCGCGCAGGATGTCGTAGGCCACGGTGCGCGCGGTGCGCACGCGGCCAGCGCCCTGGCACTGCTCGCACGGCTCCGACAGCAGTTGCGCCAGCGATTCGCGCGTGCGCTTGCGCGTCATCTCCACCAGGCCCAGTGACGAAAACGCGCCCACCTGCGTCTTCACGCGGTCGTAGGCCAGTTGCTTGCGCAATTCAGCCAGCACGGCCTGCTGGTGCTCGGACTGCGTCATGTCGATGAAGTCGATGATGACGATACCGCCCAGGTTGCGCAGCCGCAGTTGCCGGGCAATGGCGTGCGCGGCTTCCAGGTTGGTCTTGAACACCGTGTCGTCGAAGTTGCGCGCGCCGACGAAGCCGCCGGTGTTCACGTCGATGGTGGTCAGCGCCTCGGTCTGGTCGACGATCAGGTAGCCGCCCGATTTCAGCTCGACGCGCCGGCCCAGCGCCCGGATGATCTCCTCGTCCACCGCATACAGGTCGAAGATCGGGCGCTCGCCACGGTAATGCTGCAGGTGCGCGGCGGCGGCGGGCATGAACTCGGAGCCGAAGGCCATCAACGCCTGGAACTGTTCGCTGGAGTCGATGCGGATCGAGGTCGTGCGCTCGCCCGCCAGGTCGCGCAGCACGCGCTGCAGCAGGTTCAGGTCCTGGTGCAGCAGCGTGGCCGGGGGCTGGCGCGTGGCTGCCTCGCGGATGCGCGCCCAGGCCTTGCGCAGGTAGGCGATGTCGTCGGCCAGTTCGGCGTCGGTGGCGTCCTCGGCATTCGTGCGCAAGATGAAGCCACCGGTCTTGCCGTTCGCGCCCTCGCCCACCAGCGCCTGCACGCGCGCGCGCAGCTCGTCGCGCAGGTCCGCCGCGATCTTCTGCGACACGCCAATGTGGTCGTCCTGCGGCAAAAACACCAGCATGCGCCCGGCGATGCTGACCTGCGTGGACAGGCGCGCGCCCTTGGTGCCGATGGGGTCCTTGATGACCTGCACCATCAGCGTCTGGCCCTCAAACACCTGGCGCTCGATGGGTCTTTGCGGCGCGCCCGTGCGGTTGGCCGGCACGCCGTCGCCGTTGGCGGGCTTCTGCCACAGGTCGGCCACGTGCAGGAAGGCCGCGCGCTCCAGCCCGATGTCGATGAAGGCCGACTGCATGCCCGGCAGCACGCGCGCCACCTTGCCCAGGTAGATATTGCCCACCAGGCCGCGCTCCAGCGCGCGCTCGACGTGCAGTTCCTGCACCGCGCCGTACTCGATGACGGCCACGCGCGTTTCCTGCGGCGACCAGTTGATGAGGATATCTTGCTGCATTTTATGTAGCGCCCTGCGCTTGCCGTGCCTGCGTGATTCGAATTTCAGATCAAAGCAGCCACCTCTTCGTCATTCCGGTGAGGGCCTGAATCCAGACGGCGTGTGCGGGGAAAAATGGATCCCGGCCTGCGCCGGGATGACGGTGAGTGCTTTGAAGTGGAGGTGGAATAAAAGGCCTATTGGCCTTGAGTCTTGACGCCGATCTCCCGCAGCAATTGTGCCGTCTCGAACAGCGGCAATCCCATGATGCCGCTGTAGCTGCCGCTGATGTGTTCGATGAAGGCCGCCACCCGGCCCTGGATGGCGTAGGCGCCGGCCTTGCCTGCCCACTCGCCGCTGGCGATGTAGGCGGCGATGTCGTCGTCGCTCAAGGGTGCGAAGCGCACGCGCGATTCGCTGGCGGCTTCATGCACCGCATCACCGGCCTGCAGCGCCACCGCCGTGATCACGCGGTGCGTGCTGCCGGACAGCTGGCGCAGCATGGCGGCGGCGTCATCGCCATCGCGCGGCTTGCCGAGGATGGCGCGGCCCAGCGCCACCGTGGTGTCGGCGCACAGCACCGGCGCCGGCGGGCGCTGGCGGTCGGCCATGGCCCGCACGGCATGCTCAAGCTTAAGGCGCGTGACGCGGCGCACATAGGTGCCGGGCGCCTCGCCCGGCCGCACGGCCTCCAGCGCCTCGGCCGCGTCGGCGTCGTCAGGCAGCAGCAGCGCGTGCGGCACGCCCAGTTGCTCCAGCAACTGGCGCCGGCGCGGACTTTGAGAGGCGAGGTAGATCATGTGTGGGCGTTGGGCGTGTTGGAAGCGCGGCGCCGCAAAGTTCCCGGTATTTACCGCTGAACGCCCAACGCCGAACGCCGAACGCTCAACCCGACATCATTCCCGATGGTACGGGTGCCCCGCGTTGATCGACCAGGCGCGGTACAGCTGCTCGACCAGCAGCACGCGCACCATGGCGTGCGGCAGGGTCAAGTCGCTCAGGCGGATGCGCTCATGCGCGGCCTGGCGGAAGGCGGGCTCCAGCCCGTCCGGGCCGCCGATGACCAGGGCCACATCACCGCCCTGCCCTTGCCAGTACGTCAGGCGGGCGGCCAGGGCGGTGGTCGTCTGGCTGGTGCCGCGCTCGTCCAGCGCCACCACGCGCGCGCCTTTGGGAATGGCGGCCTCGATGCGCTGGCGCTCGGCGGCCATCACCTGCTCGGTGGTCTTGCCGCCGCTGCGCGGCTCGGTCTTGATGGGTTTCAGCTCTACCTTCAGCTCGGGCGGAAAGCGCTTGGCGTAGTCGTCCCAGGCCGTCTGCGCCCACGCGGGCACGCGCTGACCGACGGCGACGACGATCAGCCTCATCGCCGTCGATCAGCGGCCAGTGCGCGGCGCGGCTTTCTTGGCAGCGGTCTTGGCGGGTGTCTTCACCGCCGTCTTGGCTGCCGTCTTCGCCGGCGCCTTGGCGGCGCTGCGGGCCGATGGCTTGTTGACCACCACCGTCTTCAGCGACGCGGTGCTGGCAGCACGCTTGCGCGGCGCCGCGCTGCTGCCGGCGCCGGACTTGCGCGCGGGCGACTTGGCCGCCACTTTCCTGGCGGGTGCCTTGGCAGCGGCTTTCTTGGCGGGTGCTTTCTTGGCCGGCGCTTTCGCGGGTGCGGTCTTCTTGGCGGCGGCGGGCGCGGCCTTGACGGGCGTGGCTTCCGCCTTTTCCTTGGTCGACTTTTCCTTGTCCTTGGCCGCGCGCTTGGCGGCGGCCTTGGCGGCCGGGCCTTTCAGGCGCACGGGCTTCTCGCCCCAGATTTCTTCCAGGTTGTAGTACTGGCGGATCACCGGTTGCATGATGTGCGCCACGGCGGCGCCGCAGTCCACGATGATCCACTCGCCGTTGTCCTCGCCCTCGGTGCGCGGCTTGGGAAAGCCGCTCTCGCGCACCTTGTCGCGCACGCTGGCGGCCAAGGCCTTGGTCTGCCGGTTGCTGCTGCCGCTGGCGACGATCACGCGCTCGAACAGCGGCGTCAGGTGCTCGGTGTTGAACACGCGGATGTCCTGGGCTTTCACGTCTTCCAGGCCATCGACAATGGCGCGCTGGAGTTTCTGGATGTCTTTCTTGGCGGCGGTTTCGCTCATCAGGTAGTGGCTTGGTAGAGATGGTTGTCGGCAATATACCCGGCGACGGGCGACGGAACCAGATGGTCGATGGACAGCCCAGCCGCCACGCGGCGACGCACCTCGGTGGCGCTGTGCGGCATGGCGGGCAGGCCGAGCACGCGCACGCGGGCGGTGTCCACGGTCAGGCCGGGCAACGGATCATTCAGATCAAATTGGCCTGCAGCGCCCGAAGGATCAGCGCGAACAGCTATGGATAACGTAGCAATTCGCAGAATATCCGCCGCCCGCCGCCAGGTGTGAAAGGCCGCTGCCTGGTCGGCGCCGATCTGCAGGAACAGCGCCGCGCCGGGGTATTCGGCCTGCAATTCGGTCAGCGTGTCGATGGTGTAGGTGGGGCCGTCGCGCAACAGCTCGCGGTCGTCCACCACCACGCGCGGCACATCGGCGAATGCCAGGCGGCACATGGCCAGGCGGTGCACGCCGGGGCTGAGCGGCCGTACCTTGTGCCAGGCATCGCCGGTGGGCGCGATGTGCAAGCGGTCGAGGCGCAGCTCGTCGATGGCGGCGCGCGCCAGCGCCACGTGCGCGTCGTGCGGCGGGTCGAAGGCACCGCCGAACAGACCGATGCGCTGCGGCGCGGTGCTCAAACCCAGTCCCGGGGTTTCAGGTAACGCTCGGTCAGCGCCGCCTCGGGCGTGCCCGGCTCCGGCTGGCGCTGATAAGCCCACGCTACTCTAGGCGGCATGGAGAGCAGGATCGACTCGGTGCGCCCACCCGACTGCAGGCCGAAGTGCGTGCCACGGTCCCAGACCAGGTTGAATTCCACGTAGCGCCCGCGCCGGTAGAGCTGGTGCTCACGCTCGCGCTCACCCCACGCCATGCCGACGCGGCGCTGCACGATGGGCACGTAGGCGTCCAGAAAGGCATCGCCCACCGAGCGCATCAGCGCGAAGCCGTTGTCGGTGCCGCCCTCGGAGAAGTCGTCGTAGAAGATGCCGCCGATGCCGCGCGGCTCGTTGCGGTGCTTGTTGAAGAAATAGTCGTCGCACCACCGCTTGAAGCGGGGGTACTTGTCGTCACCGAAGGCCTTCAGCGAATCGTGGCAGACGCGGTGGAAGTGCTGGCAGTCCTCGTCGAAGCCGTAGTACGGCGTCAGGTCCATGCCGCCGCCGAACCAGCACACCGGCTCGGTGCCCGGGTAGCCGGCGGCAATCATGCGCACGTTCATGTGCACCGTGGGCACGTAGGGATTGAGCGGGTGGAACACCAGCGAGACGCCCATGGCCTCGAACGGCGCGCCGGCCAGCTCGGGCCTGTGCTGCGTGGCCGAGGGCGGCAGCCTGGGGCCGCGCACGTGCGAGAAGCCGCAGCCGGCGCGCTCGAACACCGCGCCGCCTTCCATGATCTTGGTGATGCCGTCGCCCTGCAGGGGCTCGCCCGGCGCCTTGCGCCACTCGTCACGCAGGAACTTCGCCTGACCGTCGAGCGATTCGACGGTGTCGGTGATGCGCTGCTGCAATCCCAGCAGCCAGTGGCGGACGTCCTGCGTGTGTGATGTGTTCATGAATTTGGTTCTAACGAATCTTCAGGCCGACCGCGTGCGCGCCAGCCCAGCGCGGCCCACAACGCCGCCAGCGGCAGCACGAACAAGGCCAGCACATTGCCCGTATCGACCTCCACCACGCGGAAGACCTCGCGGCTGGCGGCGCCCGTGGCGCCCATCAGCTCGGCGGCTGGGTTGACGTATTCGTGCGTGTCGACATACACCAGCGCGCCATGCGCCAGCGGGCTGGCGTGCTCGATCTGCCACAGCACGCCCGCCACCACCGCGATACCCCAGAGGGCCGAGGCGATCAGTGCCCATTTCATCCAACTCCGCATGGTGCAACCTTCCTTTAAGGAAAAACAGGTAGCGGCCATGGTTGTCATCGCAGCTTAGGGCTTTCTGAAGGCCTTGTTCATCCAAGGGGCACGGGGGGCGCCGGCTCACTTGATGGCGCGGTGGCCGATGTCGCGCCGGTACTGCACGCCATCGAAATGGATGCCGCGCGCCACGCCATACGCCTTGACCTGCGCCTGCTTGACCGAGTCGGCCAGCGCGGTGACGCACAGCACGCGCCCGCCCGAGGTCCAGACCTGCTCGCCCTCGGCTGCGGTGCCGGCGTGGAACACCACCACGTCGTCGGTCGGTTTGGGCAGGCCGGTGATCAGGTCGCCCTTCTTCGGGCTCAACGGATAGCCGCCCGCCGCCAGCACCACGCCCAGCGCCACGCGACGGTCCCATTGCAGCTCCACCTCATCGAGCTTGCCGGCCGTGGCCGCCAGCAGCACGTCCGCCAGGTCGGACTTCAGCCGCATCAAGATGGGTTGCGTCTCGGGGTCGCCCATGCGGGTGTTGAACTCCAGCGTCTTGGGTTTGCCGTCGGCATCGATCATCAGCCCCGCATAGAGGAAGCCGGTGAAGGGCACGCCGTCCTGGTCCATGCCGCGAATCGTCGGCAGGATGACCTCGCGCATCACGCGCGCATGCACATCGGGCGTGACGATGGGCGCGGGCGAGTACGCGCCCATGCCGCCGGTGTTAGGGCCTTCGTCGCCATCCTTCAGGCGCTTGTGGTCCTGGCTGGTGGCCAGCGCGGTGACGTTCTTGCCGTCGCACAGCACGATGAAGCTGGCTTCCTCGCCCTGCAGGAATTCCTCGATGACGACCCGCGCACCGCCTTCGTTGTGCGCCACGCCCAGCGTGTTGCCGCCCAGCATGTCGTCGATGGCCGCGTGCGCTTCTTCGGCGGTGGTGGCCACCACCACGCCCTTGCCCGCCGCCAGGCCGTCGGCCTTGACGACGATGGGCGCGCCCAGCTTGTCCACATAGGCGTGCGCGGCGGCGGGGTCGGTGAAGGTTTCGTAGGCCGCCGTGGGAATGCCGTGGCGCTGCATGAAGTCCTTGCTGAAAGCCTTCGAGCTTTCAAGCTGCGCCGCCGCCCTGGTGGGGCCGAAGATGCGCAGGCCGTGGGCACGGAAGTCGTCCACCACACCGGCGGCCAGCGGCTGCTCGGGGCCGACCACGGTGAGCCCGATCTTCTCGGCCAACGCCCAGTCGCGCAGCGCGGTCAGGTCGGTGATGGGCACGTTATTCAGATTGGGGGCCAGCGCCGTGCCGCCGTTGCCGGGCGCCACGTACACCTGGTGCCCCTTGGGCGAAGCGCTGAGCTTCCAGGCCAGCGCGTGCTCGCGGCCACCGCCGCCGATGACGAGGATTTTCATGAGATCACTTCAAGAACAAGAGCTGCCCGCGCACTCAGGGCGCTGCGCCCGCGGGTTTTTCATGCGGTTCGGGCGGACAGTGGGTGGTGTTGTACCCGGCCGCGTAGCCATCGCCGTCAATGCACCACGACAAGCGGTTGTCGCCACCGCAGGCCGCCAGCACGCTCACGGCCGCGATCAGCGCAGCCAGCAAACGCCGCGGCCCGGGACTCATTCCAACTCCAAGATGACGTTGTGGAACACGTCCTGCACATCGTCCAGGTCTTCCAGCACGTCCAGCAGCTTCTGCATGCGCGCGGCATCGTCGCCGCTCAGGTCGATGGTGTTGTCGGCCCGCATGGTGATTTCGGCCATCTCGGGCGTCAGGCCGGCGGCTTCGAGCGCGCTTTTCACGTCGCCAAACACACCCGGGTCGGTCAGCACCTCGATGGCGCCCTCGTCGTCGGTGATCACGTCGTCGGCGCCGGCTTCCAGCGCCACGTTCATCACTTTCTCTTCGTCGGTGCCGGGAGCGAACACCAGTTGCCCGCAATGCTTGAATTGGAACGCCACCGAACCCTCGGTGCCCAGGTTGCCGCCGTGCTTGCTGAAGGCGTGGCGCACCTCGGCCACGGTGCGCACGCGGTTGTCGGTCATGGTGTCGACGATGACGGCCGCGCCGCCGATGCCATAGCCCTCGTAGCGGATTTCTTCGTAGTTCACGCCTTCGAGGTTGCCGGTGGCCTTGTCGATGTTGCGCTTGACGGTGTCGGCCGGCATGTTGGCGGCCTTGGCCTTTTCAATCGCCAGGCGCAGGCGCGGGTTGGCCGCTGGATCGCCCCCGCCCGTGCGCGCCGCCACCATGATCTCGCGCACCACGCGGGTCCAGATGCGCTGTCGTTTCTCGTCCTGCCGCCCCTTGCGGTGCTGGATGTTGGCCCATTTGCTGTGACCAGCCATATCTGCTCTGCCTCTAACTCAAGTTCAAGTACCGGGATAATCAGGCCATTCTACTTTTCGCGCCCTTGGCGCTCTTTTCATGGCTGACCCGATCCTCATCGCCCAGCATGGCGACATCCAGTCCTTCGTCCTGCCCGGCCTGGCCAACCGCCACGGTTTGATCACCGGCGCCACCGGCACCGGCAAGACGGTGACGCTGCAGAAGCTGGCCGAATCGTTTTCCGCCATCGGCGTGCCGGTGTTCATGTCCGACGTGAAGGGCGACCTGACCGGCATCAGCCAGCAGGGTGCCATCGGCGGCAAGATGGCCGACATCCTGAAAGAGCGCGGCCTGCCCCTGCCCGAGCCCACCAACTGCCCCGTCACCCTGTGGGACGTGTTCGGCGAGCAGGGCCACCCGGTGCGCGCCACCATTTCTGACATGGGCCCGCTGCTGCTGTCGCGCATGCTGGATTTGAACGACACGCAGACCGGCGTGCTCACGCTGGTGTTCAAGATCGCCGACGACAACGGCATGCTGCTGCTTGATCTGAAAGACCTGCGCGCCATGCTCACCTACGTGGGCGAGAACGCCAAGCAGTTCACCACCGAATATGGCAACGTCAGCACCGCCAGCGTGGGCGCCATCCAGCGCGGCCTGCTGACGCTGGAGAGCCAGGGCGGCGACAAGTTCTTCGGCGAACCCATGCTCAACCTCGACGACATGATGCAGACCGTCGGCGGCAAGGGCGTCATCAACATCCTCTCGGCCGACAAGCTGATGCAGTCGCCGCGCCTGTACGGCACCTTCCTGCTGTGGATGCTGTCCGAACTGTTTGAAATGCTGCCCGAGGTGGGCGACCCCGACAAGCCCAAGTTCGCCTTCTTCTTCGACGAGGCGCACCTGCTGTTCAACGGCGCGCCCAAGGTGCTGCTGGAGCGCATCGAACTGGTGGTACGGCTGATCCGCTCCAAGGGCGTGGGCGTGTACTTCGTCACCCAGAACCCCATCGACGTGCCCGACACCGTGCTGGCGCAACTGGGCAACCGCGTGCAGCACGCGCTGCGGGCGTTCACCGCGCGCGACCAGAAGGCCGTGAAGGCCACCGCCGACACCATGCGCGACAACCCGAATCTGGACATCGCCACGGCCATCACCGAGCTGGGCACGGGCGAGGCGCTGATCAGCTTCCTCGACGCCAAGGGCCGACCCGGCGTGACCGAGCGCGTGTACGTCATCCCGCCGGGCAGCCAGATCGGCCCCATCAGCGACACGCAGCGCAAGGCACTCATCAGCGGCTCGCTGGTGGCCGGCACGTATGACCAGGCGGTGGACCGCGAATCAGCCTACGAGATGCTGGCCGCGCGCGGCGGGCAAGACGCCCAGCCTGGTGGCGCCGCCGCTGGCAAGGCTGGCGCGCCGGCCGAGGAAGGCGGCCTATTGGGCGACTTGATGACCATGGGCAAGGAAGCCCTGTTCGGCCGCACCGGCCCACGCGGCGGCCAGTACGACGGCATGGTGCAACAGGTGGTCAAGGGCGAGGCCCGCCGCATCGCGCGCAACCTGGTGCGCGGCGCGCTGGGCAGCCTGATTGGCGGGCGGCGGCGTTGAACGGGTCTGAGGCGCACCTCGCCACGAATGGCCCATACCTCTGAGAGGAAGAACCGTGAAGCCCATGCAATCAGTCTGGGATGACCTGAGCAGCAGCGCAGATTTTGAAAGCGCGTTGGCGCAGGCCGAAGAAGGTGACGTCCTTGCGCAGTTCGCTGTCGGTGTGTGCTATGCAACGGGTCATCTCGTCGCAAAAGATGACCGCGAGGCCCTGCGTTGGTATCAACAAGCTGCATGGCGAGGCAGCCTTGCTGCCATGTACAACTCGAACTGGCTGGAAGCCCCTGACCTGATCCGCAGGCACGGCGGGGTGTTGCAACTTCCCCATGAATGCGACATCGATTTTCTTCTCGCGCAACCCATCACGGATGGCGTGGCCATGTGGTTGATCGGACTGGGTTATGAACATGGCACATTCGGCTTAGCCGCCGACCCGACAAAGGCTTTCCAGTATTTCAAGCTAGGTGCAGACCAAGACTACAGCCTGGCCATTTGCAGTCTTGGCTACAAGTACGAGAAAGGCAGCGGTACTGCACAAGACCTGGAGGCAGCTGTTCGCCTGTATCGGGTAGCGGCCGATCGCTTTGTTGACGTTGCGTACTACAACTTGGGCTGTCTCTACAAGGATGGGCTTGGCGTTCCGCAGGACGATGATGAAGCGGCCCAGTGGTTTGAGCGTGCGATGGACGCGGATGGTGATTGGGCGCAAGCGGCGGAAGATGCCTGGAACACGATGCCCAATGGCCCAAAGCAAAAAGCCCTGCTCATGCTGGAAGACCTACAAGCCAAGGAACACGTCCGCCCCAGCGAAGATTTTCTTGATGAAGTCGATGAAGTCGCGACGTCCGTTTACAACCCCGAGCGTCCCGCTCTCATCGACATTGCGTTTCCGCTGTACTCGTACGCCTCTGAGCACGGGCACGTGAATGCCACACACATGTTGGGCCTAATGCACAAGCATGGCTACGGCACGCCCATCGATATCGAAAAAGCAGAAGAATTATTTCTTCGAGCTGTAGAGAAGGGGTGCACTTCGTCACCAGAGCAGCTGGCTCGGTTGTATTCAGAAGACGGCGGTCCAAAAAAGGACGAGGCCAAGGCCAAGTACTGGCAACAGCGCCATCAGAACCGGTACGCAGACGTTGCCGCCCGATTGAGAAAAGAGATCCAGGACCTGAATCCCGATCTGAGCATCATTTAAAACCTAGAGGGCTGGACAGCACCTCCGTCCGGCCAGTTCTCTCACCCTGCCGCGCTATGCCCCCCATGCCCGCACCCATAGTCCACCACGTCACCCACCCCCTGGTGCAGCACAAACTCACGCTGATGCGCAAGAAGGAGGCCAGCAGCACCACCTTTCGCACGCTGCTGGGCGAGCTGGCGATGCTGATGGCGTATGAAGTCACGCGCGACATGCCGACGCAGTTGGTCGAGGTCGAAACGCCGCTGGAAAAAACGCTGAGTCCCATGATCGACGGCAAGAAGCTGGTCTTCGCCTCGATCCTGCGCGCTGGCAACGGCATGCTCGACGGCCTGCTGCGCGTGGTGCCCAACGCCCGCGTCGGCCACGTCGGCCTGTACCGCGACCCGGCCACGCTGCAGGCGGTGGAGTACTACTACAAGATGCCCGCCGACATGGCCGAGCGCGACGTGATCACGGTCGACCCCATGCTGGCCACCGGGCACTCGGCCGTGGCCGCCATCGACAAGCTCAAGGCCGCCGGCCCGCGCTCAATCAAGTTCCTGTGCCTGCTGGCCGCGCCGGAGGGCATCCGCACCCTGCACGCCGCGCACCCCGACGTGGTGATCTACACCGCCGCCATCGACCGCGAGCTGAACGACCACGGCTACATCCTGCCGGGGCTGGGCGATGCGGGAGATCGCATCTTCGGCACGAAGTGACCAACTCAACGTGATTGCCCCCCTCCTCGGCTCGGCGCCACGCTTTTCGCGTTGAGAAAAAAATGGCTCCAATCAACCTATCAACCTACCGCTGCCCTGTGGGGAAGGCGGTGATAACGGCGACTCATGTCACAGGCCGTGCATTCTTTTCTTCTCGATCCAACAAAAGGTAAATCATGGGTTTCATGCAAATTCTTCCGCTGTTCCTGCTGGGCGCGCTGGCGCTCGTGATGTTCGGGCTGGGCCTGTCACTGACGATGGCGGATTTCCGGCGCCTGTCCGACAACCCGAAGGCCGTGTTCATCGCCCTTGGTCTGCAAGTCGTGGTGCTGCCCCTGATTTGCTTCGCCATCGCGCGAGGGCTCGGTCTGTCGCCCGTGTTCGCGGTTGGCTTGATGCTGCTGGCCGCATCGCCTGGCGGCATCTCGGCCAACCTGTTCAGCCATCTGTTCGGCGGCAACGTCGCCATGAACATCTCGCTGACCGCCATCAACACGCTGCTGTCCATCGTCACGCTGCCGCTCATCGTCAACCTGTCCATCGCGCACTTCATGGGTGATGGCGGACAGGTGGTGCAACTGCAATGGTCGAAGGTGCTTGAAGTCGTGGTCGTGATCGTGGTGCCCGTGACCCTGGGCATGATCCTGGCCTCGCGCCGCCCCACGTTGGCCACCCGGGCTGAAAAGCCTTTCAAGCTGTTCAGCGCGCTGGTATTGGCGGCGTTCGCGCTGATCGCCATCGTCAAGGAATCCGGCGCCTTGGCGCAAAGCCTTGGAAGCATTGGCCCGGCGGTGGTGCTGTTCAACGTCGTCAGTCTGTGCGCGGGCTATTTCGTCAGTCTCGCGGCGGGCGTGGACAAGCCGGTATCCACCGCGATCGCGTTCGAAATCGGCATCCACAACTCAACCCTGGCCATCTACATCGCGGCGTCGGTGCTGAACAATTTCGAGCTGAGCCTGCCCGCGGCCCTGTATTCGATCTCGATGTACGTCATCGCCACCTTGTTTGGAACCCTGGTGCTGAGGCGCGGCCGTCAGAGCCCGTCCTTAAAGTCGTCGGGGTAAGCGCTTGCCCCGGATCGGGCAGCCAGCAAGGCGCCCGGGACCGGGGACAAGCGCGGCGAGATGAATTTGGGGACAGCCTCTCAGGCCGGGGCAACGGCGGCCCCGCTCACCCCTTCGCCAACTCGCGGAAAGTCTGGCGGAACTTCGCCACCTTGGGGGCCGCCACCGCCATGCAATAACCCTGGTGCGGGTTGCGCTCGAAGAAGTCCTGGTGATAGTCCTCGGCCGCGAAGTAGTGCGCCAGCGGCGCCACCTCGGTCACGATGGGCGCGCCGAACAGCTTGTCCTGGCTCATCTCGCGGATCAGGTCGTCGGCCACGTCCTTTTGCGCTGGCGTGGTGAAGTAGATGCCGCTGCGGTACTGCGTGCCCACGTCGTTGCCCTGGCGGTTGAGCTGCGTGGGATCGTGCGTGGCGAAGAAAATTTCCAGCAACTGCCGCGTGCTGACCCGCGCTGGGTCATGGGTCAGCTTCACCACCTCGGCGCAGCCGGTGTGGCCGGCGCAGACCTGCTCGTAAGTGGGCGCGGTTTCCTGCCCGTTGCTGTAGCCGCTTTCCACATCCAGCACGCCGCGCACTTCCTTGAACACCGCCTCGGTGCACCAGAAGCAGCCGCCGGCCAGGACGAGGGTTTCGGTAGCGCTCATGGGTTAAATCCTTCCAGACTGTGGGAACGGGCTGGCCCGCGATGGCGGCATCTCGTGTGATGACAGGCTTGCATCGCGGGCCAGCCCGCTCCCACACAAGATCAAACAGCCGACCGGCATGCTACGCCGTCTGCGCTGCTTCGCGCACCACGGCCAATAACAACCCCAGCGCCGGCATGTCACGCGCGCGGCTCCAGCGCCGTGATTCCACGGTGCGCGCGGCACAATATCCGGATCACACAACCAGCTTGCACGGAGACATCGCATGGCGCCCCACAAGAACAGCTTCAACTGGCAAGACCCTTTCCTGCTTGACACGCAGCTCACCGACGACGAGCGCCAGGTGCAAGAGGCCGCCCGCGCCTACTGCCAGGAGAAGCTGCTGCCGCGCGTGCAGATGGCGTTCCGCAACGAAACGACCGACCCGGCCATCTTCCGCGAGATGGGCGAACTGGGTTTGCTGGGGCCGACGATTCCCGAGGCCTATGGCGGCGCCGGCCTGAACTACGTCTGCTACGGCCTGGTGGCGCGCGAGGTAGAGCGCGTGGACAGCGGCTACCGCAGCATGATGAGCGTGCAAAGCTCGCTGGTGATGGTGCCGGTCAACGAATTCGGCACCGAGGCGCAGAAGCAGAAATACCTGCCCAAGCTGGCCACGGGTGAATGGATCGGCTGCTTCGGCCTGACCGAGCCCAACCACGGCTCCGACCCCGGCAGCATGATCACGCGCGCCAAGAAGGTGGATGGCGGCTACGCCTTGAGTGGCGCCAAGATGTGGATCACTAACAGCCCCATCGCCGATGTGTTCGTCGTCTGGGCCAAGGACGATGGCGGCCAGATCCGCGGCTTCATCCTTGAAAAAGGCTGGAAGGGTCTGAGCGCCCCCGCCGTGCAGGGCAAGGTGGGCCTGCGCGCCTCCATCACCGGCGAGATCGTGATGGACGAAGTCTTCGTGCCTGAAGAAAACGCCTTCCCCGACGTGCGCGGCCTGAAAGGCCCGTTCACCTGCCTGAACAGCGCGCGTTACGGCATCGCCTGGGGCGCGCTGGGCGCGGCCGAGGACTGCTACCTGCGCGCGCGCCAGTACGTGCTGGACCGCCACCAGTTCGGCCGCCCGCTGGCCGCCAACCAGCTGGTGCAGAAGAAGCTGGCCGACATGCTGACCGAGATCAGCCTGGGCCTGCAGGGCTGCCTGCGCCTGGGCCGCATGAAGGACGAAGGCATGGCGCCGTTCGAGCTAACCTCTATCCTCAAGCGCAACAGTTGCGGCAAGGCGCTGGACATTGCCCGCATGGCGCGCGACATGATGGGCGGCAACGGCATCAGCGACGAATTCGGCGTGGCGCGCCACCTCGTCAATCTCGAAGTCGTGAACACCTACGAGGGCACGCACGATGTGCACGCGCTGATCCTGGGGCGAGCGATCACGGGGATCGCGGCGTTCTCGAACTGAGCGCGATCAATCCATGAAAAAGGCACTTCGGCGCCTTTTTTGTTCTCATTCGCGCCGCAGCCCGCAGGTTGGAACCGCCGAGGGCAATTCCAACGCTGCGCCAATGCCTTTGAGCCGACATAGCGGAATCCCTGCGAGGTTCCGCCCTACCTCACCGCCAATTTGTACAAAAATACGTAAGATTTTCAATAATCACGACAGCACGGGCCATCAAAAAAACCCCTCATATCCCCTCGTCATTGCGGCGAAGGCCGCAATCCATGGAGCGTCACCTT